>JBKJTK010000280.1:0-3173 GCA_046590875.1 Chiayiivirga sp. | reverse complement strand
TCCGGGATCGCCGTGACGGGATCTGGCGGCGTCGGATACCACCACACGAGCACCATCACTGCCGCCAAGGGCAGGGCGTACCGCCATACCTGGCGCGCTTGCACGGGCGTGGGGGGCACCGCCGTTGCCTCCTCCGTCGCAGGCACAGCGCCATCCCACGGCGTCCGCACGCTGGTCCGTTGCGCGCCGGGCAGTCGGTCGTGGCTGCGCTGAAACTCGATCGCCGCCGCATACAGCCGGTTCAGACGCTGCAAACGAGGGGTGGAGGCAGCACTGCCGGTCCGATCAGGATGCAGTTCGCCCACGCGTCGCCGATACGCATGCTTCAGCTGTTCGATCGTGCAGTCGGCGCGCAATCCGAGTTCTCGGTACAGCGCGACAAAGTCGGTGTCGCCCGCCATCATCCAGCCCCGGTGGAGGGCGGCAAGTCTACCGCACAGTGGACAGCGTTGCGCCTGCCGGTACACTCTTCGCGGTTAGGCCGCATGGCATCCTGGGGGATGCCGACAGGCTCGGGGGGAGCGACCGCCTTTCGGTCGCGAACATGCAGTGGCCGATGGACACCAGCACAAGCGACACCACTCCGAGCGGCGCGACGGGCGGGACAGGCCGTCGGCAGAAGCTCGCCCGTCTTTGCCAGCGTGCGGGCCTGCTGCCTGGGCTCGGTCGACTGCGCGACCTGCTGCGCGAGGATCTGCGCATCCTGGCCTACCATCGCGTGTTGGAATCGATCGAGCCGCCCGGGTTCCACTTCGACCTCGATCTGGTCAGCGCCTCAGCCGAATGCTTCCGGGCGCAGATGACGTTGATCCGGCGCCGCTTCCACCCGCTGCGCTTCGACGATCTGATCGCGCATCTGGATGCGGGACGCCGGTTGCCGCCGCGCGCGGTGCTCGTCACGTTTGATGATGGCTATGACGACAACTATCGCGTCGCGTTTCCGATCCTGCGCGAGCTGGATCTTTCGGCGATGTTCTTCGTTTCCACCGGGCACGTCGACTCCGGTCAACCCTACGCCTTCGATTGGCTCGTGCACATGCTGTGCACGACGCGATCGACCCGACTCGACGCCCCGGAACTCGGGATCGAGTGGAACTTGCCATCGGCGATCGAAGGCCGGCGCTCGCTCGCCGCGACGCTGCTGGACCGGATCAAGGCGCTCGACGATGCGGCGCAGTCCGCTTTCATCGCTCGACTGGAGCGCGAGTGGGGATTGAGTCGCCGCATCGGACATGCCGATTGCCGCCCGATGAGCTGGGACCAATTGCGCGAGATGCAACGCGGGGGCATGGAGATCGGGTCGCATGGCGTCGATCACCGCATGCTGGCCAAATTGCCGGCCGACCGTCTTGCAGCCGAAGTCAACGAATCCAAGGCCGCACTCGAGCGCGAACTCGGGGTGCCGGCGCAGGTGCTGTCCTATCCGGTGGGAGGGGCGGACGCTTTTGATCCGGGCGTCGTCTCTTCAGTCCGGGCGGCAGGGTTCCGCCTGGGGTGCAGCTATATCGCTGGCACCAGTGTGCTGCGGCCCGAGTCTTGTTACGAGCTGCGTCGATTGCCGGTGGAGCGCGACATGGACCTCGCCTGGTTCGAGGCCATGCTGACGCTGCCCGAGGTTTTCGGTTACACCTCGCGAACGCATACGCGCTGAACGCCCGGGAATCACCGGCATGTTCCTGTCTCTCATCGCGTACCTGGCGTTGGTGCTGATCCGGCCGCAGGACTATCCGGCCCTCGTCGATGCGATCGGTGCGCCCTTGCAGCAGATCGCGCTGCTGCTTGCGGCTGCGCTCTGGTTGTTCTCGGGACGAAAATCGTTCGACGCGCCGCAGTACCTGGTGTTGGTGGCGTTTCTCCTGGTGCTGATGCTGTCGCAGATCGCCAACGGCTGGTCCGGCGGTGCGATCGTGCAACTGACCAAGTTCGGACCGACCCTGCTTGCCTTCGTGCTGCTGGCCAATGCGGCGAACACTCGCGCCCGCATCACCACCACCATGGCGGTGTTCGCGCTGGGGGCGGGCGTACTCGCCTGGCACGGCATCGACCAGGTGAAGACTGGCATCGGCTGGACCGGCGTGGAGTTGTCGCAGGGGACACGCATCCAGTATGTCGGCATCTTCAACGATCCCAATGACCTGGGTCTGCTTTTCGTCATGTGCCTGCCGATGGCCTTGTTCCTGGGTGCGCGCGGCGGATTCATGGGCCTGCGCAAGTTGTTCTGGTATGCGGTCGCCGCGGCGCTGGTGTACGGCATCTACCTCACCGATTCGCGAGGCAGCCTGCTCGCGCTCGTGGTCCTGCTCGGGGTGTACGTCTGGAAGACGCGCGGTGCCTTCAGCGCGGCGGTGCTCGGCATTGGGGCCTTGAGCGGGATGATGTTGCTGCCTTCCCGCATGCAGGAGCTGGACGTCTCGGAAGCATCGGCAATGGGACGGGTCGATTCCTGGTATGAAGGCCTGCAGATGTTCCTGGAGCATCCCTTGTTGGGGGTGGGACCGGATCAGTATTCGGATCATCACTTCCTGACCGCGCACAATTCCTTCGTGCTGGTGCTGGCCGAAACCGGCATCATCGGATTCACGGTCTGGCTCGCTTTCATCGGCTACTGTTTCCGCATGATGCTGACCGTGCTGCATCACGTTCCCGCCGAGGTGCCATCGCCCTCTGTCGGGACGGATGAGGTAATTTCCGCTGCCGCAGAATGGAAAGAGGACCGGGCGATCGCGTTGACCCTGTTCCTGTCCCTGTGCGGATTCTTTGCGTCGGCCTTTTTTCTCAGTCGCAGCTACGTGGTGATCCTGTATCTGCTGGCAGCGATCGTGGTGGGCTATTACGTCGAGGTGCGTGAACGACATCCGAACTTGCCGGCCTTTTCGATCGGTGAAGACATCCTGCGTTGGCCGCTGTGGTCGGTGCTGGGGGTGACAGGCATGTACGTGGTCGTGAAAGTGTTGCTGGCCACCGCATGAACACGCGCTCGCAGACATTACGCAACACGGCGTTTTCCTCGGTCGGGATCTATACCGAGTTCGCGCTCGGCATGCTGACCTCGATCTTGATCGCGCGCCATCTGGGACCGCATGGCTTCGGCGCCTATAGCCTGGTGATCTGGCTGGTCGCGATCGGTGTGGCGACGACCAATTCCGGCACCGCGAGCGCGGCGATCAAGTTCG
>JBKJTK010000074.1:0-2855 GCA_046590875.1 Chiayiivirga sp. | reverse complement strand
TCGGCGCGCGTCGGGTAGAGCGTGGTCAGCTCAGGCCACAGTGCCTTCTCCTTGCCGTCATAGTCGTACAGGCCTTTGCCGATCTTTTTGCCGAGTCGGCCATGCTTGCCGCCCACCGTGTGCAATACGAGCTCGCCCGGGTGTTCCGGCGCCGACTTGCCTTCGGCGGCCAGATCCTTGCGGGTCTGTTCGGTGATGTGCAGCGACAGGCTCAACGAGACCTCGTCCTGCAACGCCAGCGGCGGCATCGGCATGCCGGCCTTGATCCCAGCCACTTCAATCGAACGCGGATGCA
This sequence comes from Chiayiivirga sp., assembly GCA_046590875.1. GTDB lineage: Bacteria > Pseudomonadota > Gammaproteobacteria > Xanthomonadales > Xanthomonadaceae > JALCLA01. Next base: position 2,560 of record JBKJTK010000074.1, on the reverse strand, counting down.
CGCCTTCGCCAAGCATCGCCAAGCCTTCCATCACATAGGTCGCAAACACGCGCGAGGTGTAGAAGCCGCGGCTGTCGTTGACCACGATCGGGGTCTTGCCGATCTGCACCACGTAGTCGAAGCCGCGCGCCAGGGTTTCGTCCGAGGTCTGCGCGCCAACGATGATCTCCACCAGCGGCATCTTGTCCACCGGCGAGAAGAAATGCAGGCCGATGAAGTTCGCCGGGCGCACGCTGGCTTGCGCAAGGCCCGTGATCGGGAGCGTGGACGTGTTGGAGGCGAACACCGCGTCGGACGCGATCACCGCTTCGGTCTGCCGCGTGCATTCGGCCTTGATCGCGCGATCCTCGAACACCGCCTCGATCACCAGGTCGCAGCTGGCGAGGTCTTTGTAACGAGTCGTGGGTTGGATTCGCGCCAGCAAGGCGTCGCGTTTTTCCGCCGTGCTCTTGCCGCGCGACACCGCCTTGTCGAGCAGACCCTGCGAGTACGCCTTGCCGCGTTCGGCGTTCTCGATCGCCGTGTCGAGCAGCACCACATCGATGCCGACCTTGGCCGATACATAGGCAATGCCCGCGCCCATCATCCCGGCGCCGAGAATGCCGACTTTCTTGACTTTGCCGCCCGGCAGATCCCGCGGGCGCGACTGTCCCTTCTTGATCGAATTAAGCTGGTGCCACAACGTGCCGATCATGTTTTTCGAGGCTTGCGACATCACGCACGCTGCGAAGTAACGCGACTCCACCTGGCAGGCGGCGTCGAAGTCCAGCAGACCGCCTTCGAACAGGCAGGACATGATGTGGGTGATCGCCGGATAGTTGCCGTGCGCCTTGGCATTGGCCATCGACGGCGCGATCGCGAGCAGTTGCACGATCGAGGGATGCTTGCTGTCGCCGCCGGGAATGCGGAAGCCCGGCCCATCCCACGGTTGCGCCGCTTTCGGATGCGCCAGACACCAGGCGCGCGATTTCTGGATCAGTTCCTCGCGACCGGTGGCCAACTCATTCACGAGGCCGAGTTCCAGCGCCTGCGCGGCGGTCAGCTCCTCGCCATGGGTGATGATCTCGAAACTCTTCTGGATACCGATCATGCGCAGCAGGCGCTGCGTGCCGCCGCCGCCGGGCAGCAGGCCGAGCTTGACCTCGGGCAGACCGAGTTTGAGTTTCGAATCGTCCAGTGCGAAGCGTGCGTGGCAGGCCAAGGCGACTTCCAGGCCGCCGCCGAGCGCGGTGCCATTGAGCGCGGCCACCACCGGCTTGCGCGATTTCTCCATGCGACGCAGCAGCGTTTTCAGGTCTTCGCACAGCGTGAACGCTGCGTCGGCGTTTTCGAGGCGCGTGAGTTGGTCGATGTCGGCGCCAACGATGAATGAAGTGGGCTTGGAGGAAGTAAGCACGAGGCCCTTGATCGCGTCGTCCTTCTCCAGCCGATCGATGACTGCAGCGAAGGGTTCGGTAAGGCTCGGATTGAGCACGTTCATCGCGCGGCCGGGCTGATCGAACGCGACCAGGCCGATGCCGTCGGCGTCGATCTCGAGAGTCACGCTGTCTTGTTGGCTCATGCCAAGGCCCTCCTCAAATGCGTTCGATGATGGTGGCGATGCCCATGCCGGCGCCGATGCACAGCGTCGCCAGCGCGGTGGACTTGTCGCTGCGTTCGAGTTCGTCGAGCGCGGTGCCCAGGATGATCGCGCCAGTCGCACCCAGCGGATGGCCCATCGCTATCGATCCCCCGTTGACGTTGACCCGATCCAGCGCCACGCCCAGATCGCGCGCGGTCTTCATCGGCACGGTGGCAAAGGCTTCGTTGATCTCCCACAAATCGATGTCGCGCGGCTTCATGCCGAGCTTGGCGAGCGCCTTGCGGCAGGCGGGTGTCGGGCCGGTCAGCATGATGGTGGGCTCGGAGCCGATCACCGAGGCCATGCGCACGCGGGCGCGTGGGGTCAACCCGGCCTTGATGCCAGCTTCCTTGCTGCCGAGCAGCAACAGCGCGGCGCCGTCGACGATGCCCGACGAGTTGCCGGCGTGATGCGCGTGGATGATTTTCTCGACCGTCGTGTATTTTTCCAGCGCCGTGCCATCGAACCCCATCTGACCCATCTGCTCGAACGAAGCACTGAGCTTGGCCAAGGATTCAACCGAGGTCCCGGGACGGATCGTTTCATCCTTCGACAGCAGCGTCATGCCGTTGAGGTCTTTCACGGCGATCATTGATTTGTCGAAGCGACCTTCACTTTGCGCCACCGCCGCGCGGCGATGAGACTCGGCGGCGTAGGCATCGAGATCCGCCCGACTGAATCGTTCCAGCGTGGCGATCAAGTCCGCACTGATCCCCTGGGGGACGAACGCCAGCGAGCTGTTGATGCGCGGGTCCATCACCCAGGCGCCGCCGTCGCTGCCCATCGGCCAGCGGCTCATCGATTCCACGCCGCCGGCGACGATCATGTCCTCCATGCCCGACGCAATCTTGGCGGTAGCCATGTTCACGGCTTCCAGGCCAGAGGCGCAGAAGCGCGACAACGTCACGCCCGCCACGCTTTGCGCCCAGCCCGCATCGA
>JBKJTK010000525.1:0-5598 GCA_046590875.1 Chiayiivirga sp. | reverse complement strand
GATTATCCGCTGAGCGTGCGGGTGGGCGATCGCAGCACCACGATTCCGGACGCAGTCCGCTACGGCGCGACCGCGCCGCAGGTCCTGCTCGCGGTGGATACTTCGACCTCGATGCTGCTGCCCTCATCAGGTTCGCGGCTTGAAGCGGTCAAGCGCGCGGCGCAAAGTCTGGTCTACACCCTGCCCGATGCATCGCGTCTCGGCCTGATCGAGTACTTCGGCAACAACACCGAGCCTGACGACGACGCCTTCGTGCGCGCACCGCTGGCGGTGCTCGACGACACCCATCGCGATCGTGTGCAGACCGCGATTGGCGCATTGCGCAGCGGCAGCAATCGCCTGACCGCCATCGGCGACGCGCTGCGCATCGCCAGCGGGGAATTCGAGCTGCGTGGGGAACCGCGCCAGCCGCGCCACGTCGTGCTGCTGAGCGACGGTTCCGAAAACGACGCCGATTTCTGGGGCGACCCCGACGCTCCGATATTGCTCGGCCGCATCCCGGTGCACACGATCGCATTGGGTCCACTCGCCGACCAGCCCCTGCTGGAGCGCATCGCGCGCGAGACCGGTGGCAGCTATCGCTACGTCGATGTCGGCACCTCGGTCGACGAGGCCAGCCTGAGCAATGCGTTTGCCGACCTCGCCGAGCAGATCGGCGGTCGCCGTCGCGTGGCAGAGAACGAAACCCTGAGTATCGGCGGCGGCCGGACCGAAACCGTCCTGTTCCGCGTGCCGGCGACGAGCGCGTCCGGACTCGCTGCCGGCACCGTGCATATCAACTTGTTCGCGGCCGGCGCAGGCGCCGACACGATCGCGACCTTGCGCCTGTTCGATCCAAGCGGCGTGGAGCGCTTCGATGGTGTGGACGGAACCGTGATTCGTCGTCGCTTGCGCTTCTTCTCTATCGTCGACCGCAGCCGGGCGGGCGAATGGCGGATCGAGATTGCCGCGGTGCCCGGGACCCCAAATACGCCGCACACCCTGGTCGCGAGTGTCGACGATCTCGGCGTGAGCCAGATGCGGGCGACGGTCTCGCGCGGCAGCATCGATCCCGCCACCGGCAGCGAGCTGCTGACCGGCGACATCGTGCGGGTGCAGGTCGGCCTGCTGCTGCCGGCGGTGCAGAAGATACGCGAGGCGGCAGCGCGCGTGGAGCATCCCGATGGCGGCGTCCAGACCATTGCGCTCAATGATGAGGGCGAACGTGGCGACGCGATTGCCGGCGACCGCGTGTGGGGCGGTACCTTTCGGCGACTCACGGTTGCCGCGCCCACGGGTTTTGCGGACGATTTCACCCAGGCGGGCAAGCGCGGCAGCTATCGCGGCAATATAGTCGCGATCATTGTCACGACAGGCACGACAGGAAGCTTTGCGGGGGAGCAGCTCTCATTCAATTACGGGAAGATCGATTTCAGCGCGCTCGACACCGGCACGCTCGCCGACACCGATCTCGACCTGATGCCGGACCGCTACGAGCTGCGCAATACGTGCCTTGATCCCGCACGGAGCGAGGGCAGCATCGATGCCGACGGCGACGCGCGCGTCAACCTGTTCGAGTACCAGGACGGCACCGATCCCTGCGACCCCGATCAGGACGGCGGTGGCGAAACCGACGACTCCGAGCGTCGCGCCGGGCGCAATCCGGCCGATCCGGCCGACGACGCGCTGTGTCCGTTGGAACTCGCCCAAGTCGAATCGCCGGAAACCGAACACGAGGAAGGCCCGCCCACGCCAGGCAGGGCTTTGCGACTGCGCTTCTCGACCTGCGCGGCGAACACCATGGTCGAGCTATATCGCGGCACCTCGGCGAGTGGACCCTTCCCCTTGGTCGCCACCATCGATACGCAAGTCGACCGCGGCGTTTACCTCGATCGCAACCTGACCCCCGGCACCACCTACTGGTATCGGCTGAGCGCGCGCAACGGCGATGTCGTCGGCGCCCCGAGCGCGGTGTTCGGTGCGCGCGCCAAGCTCGATTCGGCGAAACCGCAGGGCAGCGTGGTGATCGATCAGGGGCGGCCGCGCAGCGCCGAGTCGGAGCTGCAACTAGAACTTGCGATCTACAACAAGCCGGCCGCCAGCACGCAGATACGCATCCGCGTCGGCAAGCAGCCGTATGGGAGCTGGCAGCCGATCCCGATTCGTAAGACGATCAACGTCGTGACTCCCACGGTCACCGAACCCGAGGATCTCACCGTGAGCGTGGTGCTGCGCGACGCCGAGCAGGACGAGTCGTTTCCCCTGGTCGACAGTATCCGCGTGTATCCCGCCGGCACCCTGGGCGGCGCCTTCGCCCGCGTCTGCGATGGTGCAGGCCCGTGTACCTTCCCCTCAGCAGGGAGCGGCAATCCGCTCGCCGGTGTACTGGCCACGCTGGTCGACCGTGAGACCGAAGCAAACGGCGTCACCGACAGCAGCGGGAATGTCTCGCTGCAGGCGTTGAAGCCCGGCGCGTACACCGTCGCTTTCGACATGCCGGGGTATGCGACGGCTTATCGCAGCCTCAACGTCGCGCCCGGCGCGAATGCCGATCTGGGTACGGTCGCGCTGACATCGCTGGCAGACACGGTGTTCGCCAACGGTTTCGAAACCATCCCCTGATATCGCGGCGTCGGTAAGCGCATCGTGGCGGCTCGAAACGCGGCAATTCGAGTCGTCGAGCGATCGCGCAATCGAGGGCCGTGAGAGGGATGATTGCCCCGTCCGCAGCAAAACTCAGTCTTGTGCCGCCAGACCTGCGGCATACTCTTCTGGTGGACAAGCCGGACGACATCACGCGTCTGCTGGAGGAGTGCCGCTTGGGTGACGAAGGCGCGCACGCGCGTCTGTTCACCCTGGTTTACGAGCAGCTCAAGCGCATCGCGCGGCACCACACGCGGCGCGGTCGCCGCGAGTCGACGCTGAGCACCACCGTGCTCGTGCACGAGACCTACGCGCGGCTCGCCGCGCCCGCGTCGCTGCATGCCGCGACGCGCGAACACTTCTTCGCGCTGTGCGGCCGCGCGATGCGCCAGATCGTGATCGACCACGCGCGCAAGCGCGCGGCCGGCAAGCGTGGCGGCGGCGTACCGCTGGTCCTGCGCGAAACCGATGCGCAGACCGACGACGATCCAGCAACTTTGATCGCGCTCGACCAGTCGTTGGCCCAGCTCGAGGTTTATGACCCGCGGCTGGTGCGTCTGGTAGAACTACGCACCTTCGCCGGCCTGTCCGTGGCGGAGATCGCCGAGCTACTTGGCGTGACGGTGCGCACGGTGCAGCGCGATTGGCTGCGGGCGCGCGCCTGGCTCGACGCGGAACTGCGGCCATGAGCTTGCGCGATCTCGACGCCGCAGAGTTCGCGACGCTCGACGCGCTGTTGACGGCGGCGCTCGAGCAGGCGCCGACGCAGCGCGAGGCATGGCTGCGCGCACGTTGCGACGACGCACCGGGTCGGCTGCAACGCGCGCTGGAGCTGCTGCGTCGCGCCGAGACCATGTCGGCGTGGGAGCGCAGGCTCGAGCGCGGCGACATGCACGAGTTGATCGCCGATGCCGTCGACGCGGCGGCCGTCGACGAGGCCGCCGTGCCCGTCGCGTGCGGCTCCTGGCAGCTTTTGCGGCGTATCGGCCGCGGCGGCATGGCGGAGGTCTTTCTCGGCGAGCGGCGCGAGGCCGGCTTCGTACAGCGCGCGGCGATCAAGCTGCTGGCGACCAGCGCGCACCGCGGCGAACTGGTCGCCCGCTTCGAGCAGGAGCGGCGGATCCTGGCCACGCTCGACGATCCCCGCATCGCCCGCTTGCTCGACGGCGGCGTGACGGCGGATGGACGGCCGTGGCTGGCGATGGAGTACGTCGACGGCGAACGCATCGACGCGTGGTGCGACGCGCAACGGCTCGATCTCGCCGGACGCGTGCGCCTGCTGCGCGAGGTTGCGGCCGCCGCGCACGGCGCGCACCGCGCGCTGGTCGTACACCGTGACATCAAGCCCGCGAACGTGATGGTCACGACCGAGGGCCACGTCAAGCTGCTCGACTTCGGCATCGCCAAGCTGCTGGACCCCGAGCAAGCGGACGCCGGCGGCACGCCGACGCAAACCCATTCGCGGGCGCTGACGCCGCAGTACGCGAGTCCCGAACAACTGCTCGGCCAGCCCGTCACGACCGCCGCCGACGTGTATCAACTCGGCCTTCTGATGGTCGAGCTGCTGGCCGGCGTGCGCCCGTTCCACTCGCGTTCCGAGAACCTCGTGGAGCTGGCGCACGCGGTGGTCAACGAGGACGCGCCGGCACCCAGCCTGGCGCTGACGCGCGCGGGGCTGGCTCCGCTCGAGATCGAGACGATTCTGCACGCGCGACGCAGCACGTCGAAACGCCTGCGCCGCCAGTTGCGCGGCGACCTCGACGCGATCGCACAACGCGCATTGGCGCGACAACCAAACCAACGCTATCCGTCCGCATTGCAGTTCGCTGAGGATCTCGATGCCTGGATCGAGAGACGTCCGGTGCGCGCCCAAGCGCCATCGCTGGTTTATCGGACGCGACGCTTTCTTGCTCGCAACTGGCTGGCCAGCAGCGTCGGTGCTGCGCTGCTTCTGGTGCTGGTCGCCTACGTTGCCACGGTGCTGGTGCAGTCCGAGCGCATCCGGCGGGAGTCCGAGCTCAATCGCCTGGTACGCGACTACCTGGTCGAACTGCTGCGGGAAGCCCATCCGCGCCACACGCGCACGCCGCAGCCGAGTGCGGAGCGCGTACTCGAACAGGGACTGCTGCGCGCGCGCGAGCGTTTCGCCGGGCAACCGGACTTGCTCGCCGATCTGCTCGGCATCGGTGCCCAGGTACAGATCGGTCGTGGTCACATGGTGCGTGCGGCCGATTTGATGGGCGAGGCGCTCGCGCTGCGCATCAAACTTGACCCGAACGATCCGCGGCTGACCGAAGTCATGGGTGAATATGGGCGCACCCTGCACTATTCGGCGCGCTATGCCGAAGCCGAGGCCAAGCTGCGCGATGCCGAGACGCGCTGGTACGCACAAGGCGCGCTCGGCATCGCGCGGATTCCGATGGCGCTAGCCGACGTACTGCATAGCCGTGGCGAATACGCCGCGGCGGAAAGTGTGCTGCGCCGCGCCGACCGCGCCCAGCGGCTCAGCAGCGTGGCGGCATTCGCGCATGCCCTGGTCGCGCGCGACCTGGGTGTGGTATTGCGTGACGCGGGCCGCATCGCCGAGTCCCGCGTGCTGCTCGATGCGGCGCTTGCCGACCTTGGCGGCCCGCACGGCGACAAGCAACTGGATGCTGCCGCCACTCAAGCGGCGCTGGCACGCACGCTGGCGCTGGGCGGCGAGCCCGCCCTTGCGCGCGCGCAGGCTGAGGCTGCGCTCGCTAAGCAAAGGCAGTCCTACGGCGAACACCACTCGGTGATCGGTATGAGTCGGCACACGCTGGCGCTGGCCGATGAACTCGATGGCCATCTGGACGCCGCCGAACGCGCACTCGACGTGGTGATCACGCGCGACTATGCGAACGTCGCGCCGGGCAATGTTTTGCGCGCCTATGCACATCTCGATCGTGCCTGGCTCCGACTGGCGGCACAGCGTGACGCCGGAGCTGCCAGCGA
>JBKJTK010000410.1:0-6385 GCA_046590875.1 Chiayiivirga sp. | reverse complement strand
CCGCTCGCGCTGCAACGTGCGCAACAGATCGCGCGCGCGGTCACCGACAATCTCGGCGGCACCGGGCTGTTCGGGGTCGAATTATTCATTCGCGAAGACCAGGTGTGGTTTTCGGAAGTCTCGCCGCGCCCGCACGACACCGGGCTGGTGACGTTGATCTCGCAGGAATTGTCCGAATTCGCGCTGCATGTACGCGCCATCCTCGACCTGCCGATACCCAATATTCGACAGCTCGGACCATCGGCCTCGTGCGCGCTGCTGGCGCATGGCCACGGCGTGCCACGGATCACGGGCATCGCAGAGGCATTATGCGAACCCGATACCGCATTGCGCCTGTTCGGCAAGCCGCGGGTGGAGGGTCACCGCCGCGTCGGCGTGACCCTGGCGCGCGCGGATTCCATCGACGCGGCGCGCGCCAAGGCGCGCGCCGCCGCCGCCGCCCTGACCATTGCGCTCGATTGAGCGCGGCAATCAACGCCTTGCCTTTTCAACTCAGGGAAACACCGATGACCGACCGTTCCGTTTTCGCCGTCTTCCTGCATCAGCCCGCGATCGAGGCGCTCGGCGCCGCAATCAAACCCTATCTGGTGGACAGTCCAGCCGGCCCGCACCTGCAATGCGTGGAGATCGATTCGGGTGGCGCGCTGTTCGAGATGCGACTGGTCGGCAAGGACGAGGCAGGCAAGACCGTCGAAGTCGATTTGATGCTGCCGATCGGCATGATCAAACTCGTGCTCTCGGTGCGCCGCGATGGCGAATTCGGTTTCGGATTGCGCAAACCTGCCCCCATAGCGACCCCGGCCGCCGATGGCGTCGTCGCCGCGCCATCGACCGTAGCGCCGGGTGCGGCAGCGACTTGATGGGCTTTGAGGCACTCCCCTTCAAGGCGAAGGTTGGCCTGTCCTTGAAGGAGAGGGGGAAGAGCAGAGCCTCAACGAATCTCCGCGCGCTCCACAAAGCGCGTCTGCAGCAGGATCTGCTGCTCCTCCTGATTCGATAGCACCACCCATCCCGATCCGTGCTCCTGCACCACGCCGGCGACTTCTTCGCCGTGGACGCGCAGCACCACACGCAACCGCTTCTCCTGGCTGTCGCGCAGCATCCGCTCCAGGCGTGCGGCGAATCCGTCACCGCGGGGCGTGCCTTCGTGGAGGGGAGCCGGCGCAGCGGCCGGTGCGGCTTGGCCCTGGGCTGTGACAACCAAGGGCAGCGACAGCAGCAACGATAAAAGCAGCAGCGAGGTGCGTGAGGTCATGGCGAGTCTCCTGGGGTGGGGGCGGTGGTCGAATCGTGCTCGATATCCAGCCACACCAGGTGGTGGTCCGAAGCGGTAGCCCAGTCAACGTGCTCGGGCGGGGAAATCGGCCAAAAAATGCCGCCGTCCCGCACCGTCAGCGCGCGCGAAGGCAACACGTAATCCAGCCGCAATGTACCGGCCTTCGGGCCGAAATCGCCGGTGTGGGTGCGAGTGTCCCCTTGGCGCGCGATGCCGTGCTGCAGCGCGCGTGCGGCGCCACCTTCGGCTTGCGGCACCAAGGCAGCATTCACTCGCGGATGCGTCAACAACTGCGCAATCGACCCGGGCACGCCGTCGCCATCGAAGGGATCGGCGTTCTGGTCGCCGGCGAGCACGAAGCGTGCATCCTGCGCCAGCCCCCCGCACTTGCCGGCGTCATCGCACAGCCACGGCTTGTCGCCTTCGGCGAGATACTCGGCCCAAAGCCGGATCTCGTCGAAGTTGCGAAGGCCGTTGCGGTTTTCCGCACCGTCAAACACCGGCGGCGTGGGATGCGAAACGAGGAAATGCACCGTGCCCCGTGGCGTGGCAATCGGCACGTCCCAGTGCGACTTCGACGACAGCCGCAACTGCACCCAGACCTCGTCGGAATGATACGGCGTGCCATCCGGATGGTGCGGACGATGCGCGTCTGGGAGATCATTCCACAAAAAATTCTGGAAGCTGCGCGCTGCCGCTGCATCGATCGGATAGCGCGACAGCACCAGCATGCCGTACTGGCCGGGATGATGGCCGAAACCCCAGGCGTCGTTGCTGCCGTCGCTGCGACCGTCGTTGTCCAGATCCAGCCCGCTCGGCACCCCGGTGTTGACCGGCGCGAGATAGCGATGTTCGTAGCGGATCGGTGTCTGGCCGGACTGCGCTACTTCCAGATAGCGGCGTTGGAAGATTTCTGCGGCCCGCGCCTCGCTGTCGTAGTCGAATTCGTTCAGCAGCAGCACGTCGGGACGCAGGTGCTGGATCACCGCAGCGATCTTCCGCGCCTTGTCATCATCGGCTTCCAGACGACGAAGGATGCCGCCGTCCTCGTCGCTATAGAGTGACGTGTTGAAGGTCGCGAATCGCAGCGTCAGTGCGGGCGGCGGCGGCGCGTGAGCCGGTTCCGATCCGGAATCGCGCTCGGGGCCGCATCCGGTCAAGGCTGCTGCCATGAGGCACCACAGGAAGATGAAGGTTCGCATGCGGCCGATTCTGCCACGGTCCGATGAAATCCTGATGCCAGAACCCATCCCAAAACGTCCGAGCGATTCGTGCTGATACTTCGACCGGCACCCCTGCCGCGATCAAAGCATGAACGGTGCCTGGAAACCACGACAAGGTGAGGGCCTGCCCTTCGATACCTCAGGGCGAACGGTGTTTCGATGCAGGTTCTGACCATTTACCCAACTGCATTCGCGCAAGCGCTAGTCGCTGGTCCAGGCGCTGTCGCGCAAGCGCTACTCGCTCGTCCAAGAGCCGTCGCGCAAACGCTCCAGCGGCCGGAAGCGCGCCTTGTAGTCCATTTTGGGGTGGCCTTCGATCCAGTAGCCCAGATAAAGATGCGGTAGCTGTTGTGCCCGCGCCCACTCGATCTGACGCAGGATCGCGCACGTTCCAAGACTGCGCTCCGCGTGCTCCGGCGCATAAAAGGTGTAGACCGCCGACAAACCCTGCGGCAATACGTCAGTCACCGCCACGGCGAGCAGTTCGTCGCCGGCACGCAGTTCCAGAAAACGGGTCGGACTCCAGGCGCAGGCGAGGAAACGCTCGAAGTCGTCCTCGCCCGGATCGTCCATACCGCCGTCGGGATGACGCGCTGCGAGATAACGCCGATAGAGCGCGAAATTCTCGTTGCTGCGTTGCGCCGGCACGACTCGCGTCACGAGATCGGCATTGCGTTTGAGGCAACGCCGCTGGCTGCGGTCGGGCACGAATTCCGCCACCGGCACGCGCGAGGCGACGCAGGCGCGACAGCCGGCGCAATGCGGCCGGTACACATGTCCGCCGGAACGACGAAAGCCGCGTTCCAAGGCCGTGCCGTAAACCTGCGGCAGGCCGCGAGCGAGCGGATCGATCACCAGGTTCTGCGCTTGCCGTTCGGCGTAGTAACCGCAGGGATGCTCCAGGGTCTGGAACACGCGGATGAGGTCGGATTTCATCCGCGCATGATCTCGCCTTTGACTGGGCGCGTCATTCCCGTCGCAACCATTTCTCCGCCATGCGCCGTACCGAGGCCTCCGTGTCGACGGCGAGCGCAAGCTCGGCCATGTCGCGCCAGACCAGATCGTGCGATTCCTCGCTCACCACATAGCGCTCGTCCGCGCCTGCGCGCACCACGTAACGCACATCGTAGTGCCAGTGATCCGGATCGGCTTTGCGCGCCGGAATCAGGTGCCGATCCAGATCAAAAATCTCGCCGTCTTCCAATCGAACGCCGGCCAAGCCGGTTTCTTCCTGCGCCTCGCGCAATGCGACACCTGCCAGATCAGCATCGCCGTCAGCGTGGCCACCCGGTTGCAACCAACGGTCGAGCTTGCGGTGATGGGTCAGCAGCACCCGCCTGCCATCGGCACTGACCACCCAGGCCGATCCGGTGAAGTGCCCGACGACGTGACCGCGTTCGAACACGGTCGTACCTGAATGCAGGAAGGCCTCGAACAGGTCGACCGTGACCGATTCATCCGGTCGTAGTGCGCGATAACGGCTCAGGGCAGCGGCCAGGGACGACATGAGTGAAGGTCCGTTCAAAGGTCGGGCGCAGGATACGGCGATCTCTTGGTCGCAGCGCGTCTTGCCCACCCTGCCCCCCTGCGCTAAGGTGCCGCGGCCGCGTCCATCCAGTCGGATGGCGCTTCAGCCATCTGCAAGGGGACAAATCAATGGCGAGCATGCCCGATCGCGGTTTCCTGTCGCGCATCATGATCCGCAAGACCGTCGAACAGGTCCAGCAAGAGACCGAGTCCAGCCCGCTGAAGCGGACGCTCGGGCCATGGAATCTCATTTTCCTCGGGATCGGCTGCATCATCGGCGCCGGCATTTTCGTGCGCACCGGTAACGCGGCGGCACTTCACGCCGGTCCCGCTGTACTCCTGTCGTTCCTCGTGGCCGGCGCGGTCTGTGCGCTGGCCGGCCTGTGCTATGCGGAACTGTCCTCAACGTTGCCGGTTTCCGGTTCGGCCTACACCTACAGCTACACCACCGTCGGCGAGTTCGCCGCCTGGATAATGGGTGGGCTGCTGCTGCTTGAGTACGGGCTTGCAGCCTCAGTGGTGGCGGTGGGCTGGTCGGGGTACGTCGTCAGTCTGCTCGGCGACTACGGACTGGTGATACCTCCGGAGCTCACCGGTCCCTACGGGCATGCACTGATCCGTAACGGCGCCGCCGTGCTTGCGGCCGACGGCTCGCCCGTGACGACAATATTCAACTTGCCGGCGTTCCTGATCTGCATGGCGCTGGCCGGATTGCTGGTCATCGGCGTGTCGGAAAGTGCGAAGGTCAACAACGTGATTGTCGCGATCAAGATGACGGTGATCGTCGCCTTCATCGTCATCGTCGGCTGGTACGTGATCCAGCACTTCGACACGCTGAAAGCCAATTGGGACCCGTTCATTCCCGAACCCACCGGCAAGGATGGCGAGTTCGGCTGGAGCGGCGTGTTCCGTGCCGCCTCGATCGTGTTCTTCGCCTACATCGGATTCGAAGCCGTCTCCACCGCAGGCCAGGAATCAAAGAATCCCAAGCGCGACATGCCGATCGGCATCATCGGCTCATTGCTGATCTGCACGATCCTGTACATCCTCGTTTCGATAGTCATGACCTTGATCGTCAACTACAAGATGCTGAACGTGCCGGATCCAGTCGCAGTGGCGGTAGATGCCCTCGGCCCGGCCTGGGGCTGGTTCGCGAAGACCGTCAAGATCGGCGCGATCATTGGACTGACTTCAGTCGTGCTGGTGTTGATGTATGGGCAGACTCGCATCTTCTACACGATGGCGCGTGATGGCCTGCTTCCTCGGGTCTTCGCCAAGGTGCATCCAAAGTTCCGGACGCCGTGGGTCAACACCATCCTTGTCGGCCTGATCACCGCAACTGCGGCAGCCTTTTTTGACATCAACACGCTGGGCGACATGACGTCGGTGGGCACCCTCGCCGCCTTCGGTATCGTGTGCCTGTCGGTGATGTGGTTGCGGAAGACGCACCCGGAACTCCCGCGCGGCTTCAAGGTGCCGCTCTACCCTGTGCTTCCCGTGCTGGGAATCGTCTCCTGTTTCGCGCTGATCTTTACGGTCGAAAACCGCGTACTGATCTTCTTTGGCTGGTATTTGCTGGCAGCCATCGTCCTTTACTTTGTTTACGGCATGCGCAACTCGCGCTTGCAGCGGGGCGAGGCGCAATTCGACTAGACGCTGCGTTGCCGGCAGTCTAGCGCTGGCGCACTGCCGTACCCGAACGTTCTATGCCAACGGCGCGGACCCACCGCGCCGTTGTCGTTTCTGCGATGGGCTCAGGACTCGTCGGCTGAATCCGGCGTTGTCTCGTCGTCTTCCGGCGCAGCCGTATCGAGCAGGCGTCCCGGCAACCGCTTCGACGGCGCCACTCCCAACTGACGTAGTTGCTCGGCCTGCCGGATCAGATTGCCCTTGCCTTGTGAGAGCTTGCCGATCGCGGATTGGTGCGTTTTCTGCGCGCGATCCAATGCTTCGCCGACCTTGCCCATATCCTCGACGAAGCCGACGAACTTGTCGTACAGGTTTGCTGCGCGATCTGCGATCGCCTTGGCATTGCCGTTCTGCTGCTCGGTGCGCCAGATCTGCGCCACCAGTCGCAACGAGGCGAGCAGGTTGCTCGGACCGACGAGGATGATCTTGCGCTCGAACGCGTACTCGTACAGGCTGGGATCGCGTCGCAACGCTTCGAGGAAGGCGCCTTCGACCGGCACGAACAACAAGACCAGATCAGGCGCATTCACGCCTTCGAGCCGGCTGTAATCTTTTTCTCCCAGCAATCTGACGTGGGTGCGCAGCGCCACGACATGGCGTGCGAAGTGCGCGTCGCGCTCGCCGTCATCACCTGCCTCGCAGGCGCGCTGGTAGTCGAGCAGCGCCATCT
>JBKJTK010000397.1:0-3104 GCA_046590875.1 Chiayiivirga sp. | reverse complement strand
CCGGCGCGCTCGAACACAAGCCCGCCACGTCGACGATCAACTGCACGGTGTCCGGCACCATCGAAGATTCGATGGACGGCATCCTCGACAAGGTCCACGAAGCGGGTCTCACGCTCAAGGCGGGCTGCGGCATCGGCTATGAATTCAGCACCTTGCGTCCGCGCGGTGCGTTCGTCGCGGGCGCCGGCGCCTATACCTCGGGTCCGATGTCCTTCATGGATATCTACGACAAGATGTGTTTCACCGTCTCCAGCGCGGGAGGACGCCGCGGTGCGCAGATGGGCACCTTCGACATCGCGCATCCCGACGTGAAGGACTTCATTCGCGCCAAGCGCGAAGACGGACGCCTGCGTCAGTTCAATCTTTCGCTGCTGATCACCGATGGCTTCATCGCCGCGGTCGAGAACGATACCGACTGGCCACTGGTGTTCCCGGTCAATCTGAAAGAACAGGCCGACGTCGACGTCACCGACGCCAGCATCGTCCTCTGGCGCGAGTGGCCCACGCACAAGAACTACGTCACCCGCGAAGACGGTCTCGTCGCCTGTCGCATCTACGGCCACATCCGCGCGCGGCATCTGTGGGACCTGATCATGGTCTCGACCTATGACTTCGCCGAGCCAGGTTTCATCCTGATCGACCGCGTCAACGAGATGAACAACAACTGGTGGTGCGAATCGATCCGCGCCACAAATCCGTGTGGCGAACAACCGCTTCCGCCCTACGGCGCGTGTCTTCTTGGATCGGTGAACCTCACCACCTTCGTGCGCGATCCCTTCACCGACCAGGCCAAGTTCGACTGGGAGGAATACAAGGAAGTCGTGCGCGTGTTCACCCGCATGCTCGACAACGTGGTGGAAGTGAACGGCCTGCCGCTGCAACCCCAGCGCGAGGAGATCCTGCGCAAGCGCCGTCACGGCATGGGTTTCCTTGGGCTCGGCAGCACGCTGACGATGCTGAAGATGGCCTACGGCGATGACAAGAGTCTGGAATTCACCGAGGCGATCGCGCGCGAAATGGCGGTCGCCGGCTGGGAAGTCGCGCTGTCGCTGGCGGCTGAAAAAGGTGCCGCGCCAATCATGGAGGAGGACTTCACCGTCACCGCCGAAATGCTGCGCAAGCGCCCGGAAATGGCGAAGGACGGCTGGAGCCTCGGCGACACCATCAAGGGCAAGCAGCTGCACGCGCGTTATTCGCGCTATATGCAGCGCGTGGCCGAAGTCGCGCCGGAACTGGTCGACAAATTGGCCGAGCGTGGCGCGCGCTTCACCCACCACAGCTCGATCGCGCCCACCGGCACGATTTCCTTGTCGCTCGCCAACAATGCCAGCAATGGCATCGAGCCCAGCTTCGCCCACCACTACAGCCGCAACGTGATCCGCGAAGGCAAGAAATCGAAAGAGAAAGTGGAGGTCTTCAGCTACGAGCTGCTCGCCTACCGCACCTTGATCGACCCCGACGCCATGCCCTATGCGACGGACGACCAGATCAAGCTGCCCGAGTATTTCGTATCGGCCGACGACATCTCGCCCAAGGCGCATGTCGATATTCAAGCGGCCGCCCAGAAGTGGGTCGACTCCTCGATCTCCAAGACCGCCAACGTCCCGACCGACTATCCGTACGAGGACTTCAAGGACATCTACCTGTACGCCCACAAGCAAGGCTTGAAGGGCTGCACCACGTTCCGCTTCAACCCGGCCGCGTTCCAGGGCGTGCTGGTGAAGGAATCGGACCTGGCCAACACCACCTACCGCTTTGAGCTGGAAGACGGAACCATCGTCGAGGCCCAAGGCAATGAGGAAATCGAATACGACGGCGAAACCCACACCGCCGCCAACCTGTTCGATGCATTGAAAGAAGGCTACTACGGCAAGTTCTAGAGAAATCCAATCTACCGCGCCGTCATCCCGGCGAAAGCCGGGATCCATCTCGATCTTCGCTCCAGACGAAGCGACACATCAAAATGGATTCCAGCTTTCGCTGGAATGACGAACAGAGAAAAACCTCTTGCGCGCAGCGCGCGCGCGGCGCAAATTCACAGCGCAACCCCAGCCCATGACGAGGAGGGCACGATGAGCAATGGCAATGGTGTAACCGCAACGATCTCCAACGCCGCCGAAGCGGTCGCCGACAAGGTGTCGGAAGTGGCCTCAGACGCGAAAGCCGCAGTCGGCAACGCCGCCTCGGCGGTAGCAAAGAAGGCCAAGGCCGCAAGGAAGGCCGTGGTCAAGAAAGCCGGCGAAGCCAAGAAGGCCGTGGTAAAGGCCGGTGGCGATGCCAAGAAGGCAGTGAAGAAAGCCGTCGGCGCCGCCAAGAAGCGCGTCGCTGCGGCCCGCAAGGGACCCGCCAAAAGGAAACCGGCCGCCAAGAAAGCGGCCGCCAAGAAAGCTGCGGCAAAGAAGGCTCCCGCCAAGAAGTCTGCGGCCAAGAAGGGCGCTGCCCGGAAGGGCGCCGCCAAGAAGGCGGTGAAGAAAGCGGTAAAGACCGTCGCACGCAAGGCCACTGCGGCCCGCAAGGCGGTGAAGAAAGCCGTCACCAAGGCCACCCGCAAGCCGGCTGCAAAGAAAGCCGCCAAGAAGGCCACCCGCAAGCCGGCCGCCAAGAAAGCTGCAAAGAAAGCCGCAAAGAAGAGATAGCCCGCGCCACCCTCTCCCCTGCGCATTCGCAGGGGAGAGATCGGGATGAAGGTTCCGCTGCAGCCGTCGGGCTGCGGCGCCCATCCCGACTTCCCCCACACCGTCCGCACCGCGATACCTCAGGAGCCTCGTGGCCCATGGCCATCAAGATCAACAAGAAAATCAAGGGTTATTCGGTAGCCAAGCCGGACGACAAGACGGCCGACGCCGCGGCTGTTGCCGCGCAAAACGTGCATGCGCCGACGCATACCGATGTGCTCGAACTTCCGGTGGCGGAAGTCATCCAGATGCACGAGCGCCTGGACCGCCCGGAAATGCTGATCGGCAGCACTTACAAAATCAAATCGCCGCTGGTTGAGCACGCCTTGTACGTCACGATCAACGACATCGTGCTCAACGCCGACACCCCGTTCGAGTCGCGCCGCCCGTTCGAGATCTTCATCAACTCGAAAAACATGGACCACTTCC
>JBKJTK010000358.1:0-3267 GCA_046590875.1 Chiayiivirga sp. | reverse complement strand
AACGCGCGCTGGCGGTGTTTCTCGCCGGTGCGCGACGTGATCATGATGATCGGGATGCCGCGCAAGCGACCGTCGTTGCGCATGTGAGTGGCAAGTTCGTAGCCGTCCATTCGCGGCATCTCGATATCGAGCAGCATGACGTCGGGGATGCGCTCCTGCAGTTTCTCGATCGCGTCAACGCCGTCTTTTGCGGTTATGACTTCGTAGTTGTGCCGTTCCAGCACACGACCGGTGACCTTGCGCATGGTGATCGAGTCGTCCACCACCATGACCAGCGGGATGCGGCGCTGTTCGACCGGGACCGGGATCACTGGAGCATCGCCCGACTTGCGCATCGCCGCCGAACGGCGAACCAGCGGCGCGAAGTCGAGGATCACGATCACGCGTCCGTCGCCCATGACGGTGGCGCCGAAGATGCCCGGGATGGAGCTGACCTGCGGACCGACCGGCTTCACCACGATCTCGCGGCTACCGATGACCTGGTCGACGCAGATCGCCGCGCGCTGATCGCCGGAACGGGCCAGCAGCAGCGGTACCTGGAGGCTGTCCTCGGCGCGCACGTGGCTCTGGCCCAGCAACAGACCTAGGTCGTAGATCGAATAGGTTTCGCCGGCGTAGGTGAAGGTCGGCTCGCCACTTGCGATCTGTTCTTCCAGCGTCGCGCGATCGATGCGCGCCACGCCCTGCACCGAGGAGATCGGCACCGAGAACATGGTGTCACCGTGCTTGACGAACACGGCCTGCGTGACGGCGAGCGTAAACGGCAGGCGCACCACAAACTCGGAGCCCTTGCCGCGTTCAGAATTAATGTAGAGCGAGCCGCCCAGCTGACGGATTTCGCTGTGCACTACATCCATGCCGACGCCGCGACCGGCGATCTTGCTGACCGTGGTGGCGGTGGAGAACCCGGTTTCGAGGATGAAGCCGTAGAGGTCGCGATCCGACAGCTGCGCGTCGGCCTTCATCAGGCCGCGTTCCAAGGCCTTGTTCCGGATCGCATCGCGATCCAGGCCGCGGCCGTCGTCGGACACGGTGATCACGACTTCCGACCCTTCGCGCTGAACCGCGATCTTGACCGTGCCTTCCTCGGGTTTGCCGGCGGCAACGCGGACTTCCGGCGTTTCGAGTCCATGCGCGAGCGCGTTGCGCAGCATGTGCTCGAGCGGCGCGGTCATGCGGTCCAGCACGTTGCGGTCCATTTCGCCCTGCGCGCCTTCGACCTTGAGCTGGGCTTTCTTGCCCAATTCCCCGGCGGTCTGACGGATGATGCGGCGCAAGCGCGGCACCAGCGAATCGAACGGCACCATGCGCGTGCGCATGAGGCCTTCCTGCAGTTCCGAACTGACCCGCGACTGCTGCAACAGCAGGGTTTCGTACTGACGGGTGTGGTCTTCCAGCGTGGTCTGCAAGTTGACGATGTCAGCAGCGGACTCCGACAACGCGCGTGACAGTTGCTGCAGGGTCGAGAAGCGGTCGAGTTCGAGCGGATCGAAGGCCGAATCGCCGACATCGGCCTCACGCTGGTAGCGAGCCACGATCTGCGCTTCGGTTTCGATCTCCAGCTTGCGCAGCTGTTCCTTCAGGCGTGTCGTGGTCTGGTCGAGTTCACCCAGATTCCCGCGGAACAGACCGAGTTGCTGTTCGAGGCGGGCGCGATAGATCGCGACCTCGCCGGCGTAGTTGACCAAGCGGTCCAGCAGGTCCGCGCGGATGCGGATCTGTTCCTGCGGCGCGCGGACACTGATGTCGTCCTCGTCGGCCATCGGCTCCGAGAGCGGTGCCGCGTGCGCCGCCGGCGCCGGGAGCGCTTCGGCGGCAATATCCATTGCTGTCGGCGTCGGCTCTGCTCGCTGTGGAACCGCGACCGGGAATTCGATTGCAACGGCAGCGGGCGCCGCGGCGCCGAGCGGTTGCAGCGTTTCCCCACGACCCAGCGCCTCGACGCGATCGATCAAAGTGAGCGGCATCGCCAGGGCCTGACGCTTGCCGACACGCGTGACCATGCTGTGCAGACGGTCGAAGGCGCGTTCCAGCGTTTCCAGGCCGACCCCCGTCAATTCGCGCTTGCCCTCTGCCACAGATTCGAGCAGCGATTCCATCGCGTGACCGAGATCACCAATCGGCGCGATGCCGGCCATGCGCGCGCCGCCCTTGAGCGTGTGCAGGTCGCGCTGCAGTCCGACCACGAGTTCGCGATCCGCCGGGGTCTCGCGCAAGCGCGCCATCAAGCCGTCGGAATGATCGAGAAGATCGCCGCCTTCCTCGAGGAAGATGTCGAGAAGTTCCTCGTCCAAGTCGGGCAGTTCCAGCGGGCCCTCCGGATCGGCATCGGCTTCCGCCAGACCCGTCGTGAGTGTCGCTGTGGCAGACACTGGCGCGGCGCGGTTGGCAACGGCCTCGCGCGCGTCTGCTTCCTCGGCGCTTGCTTCGGCCGCGTAGTCGGCCAGCGGTGCGTCTGGAAGCAGCGAGGATTGTGCTGCTGCGAGCGAAGCAGTTTCAGATTCGGACTGCGCGGCCTCGGCCGCCAGATTCGCCGCTGCAGACTCGGCCGACAGTCGCGCTGTCTCGGCTTCGGCGGCGTCGAGCGCTGCGATCTCGGCTTCGAGTTCGGCAAGTTCGGTGGCTTCTTTCGCGGCAGCGGCTTCCGCTATGACCGCAGCTTCTTGCACATCGGCATCCGCCACCGCTGGGGCCGCTGCCACTTCCGCGGCGGCCCAGGCCGCGGCTTCGGCTTCAGCGTCGGCCGCGGCACGCGCGGCTTCACGCTCGGCCAATTCCGCCACTTCCTGTGCGGCGGCGGCCTCGGCGGCCGCGGCACGAGTTTGCACGGCGGCCTGTTCGGCCTCTAGCTGGGCGATGGCGGCTTCCCGTGCGGCGGCATCATTCGCGGCAACGGCAGCGTCGTCGGCTGCTTCGAGCGCGGCGATCTGGGCGTCGAGTTCCGCCAGCTCGGCGGCTTCACGCGCGGCGGCCGCGGCTGTGGTCGTCAGTGCGTCGTTCGGCGCTGACGGCGCGGGTTCGTAGGCTGCGATCATCGCTTCCAGCGCCGCAGCGTCGTCGGCCGCGGCGGGCGTTTCTGCGGCCAGCGCGGCGCCGGCGATTTCGTTGTCGTCGAGCGTCGGGACGAACGCCTCCACGGGCACATCGACGTCGGCGAACGCCAGCGGCTCCACCGTCCTGTCGTTGCTGAGTTGGTGCTCTTCGAGCTCAATGCCTTCGAGTTCAATGCCTTCGAGGTCGTGCCCTTCTTCATCAGCCGCTTCGAGG
>JBKJTK010000333.1:0-3030 GCA_046590875.1 Chiayiivirga sp. | reverse complement strand
AGGCGAAAAGCAGCCATCTGTGCGGGCTTGGAAAGCCGGATCATCAGCAAAGTTCCCGCGAACGCCGCCAAGGCGGTCGGTCCATCGGACGCGATGCCAAATGCGATCGCACCCGCGTGGCCGCACGCGGCGCCGAGCAGCAATCCAGCGAGCGCCGCGCCATAACCGCGCAGCGACTGTTGCAGGAGTTCGTTCTCAGCGAGGGCGAGGCGCCAGCGTTGGCCCGGGTGCGGCACACGCGGAAAGAGCACGCGCGGAAGACGCAGCGCACCGGCATCGGACGCCGCATCATCTGAGAGGGGCCGGAACAGGTTGCAACGGCCGCCGCAGCCGGAACAATCGCTGCACGCGCCCAACGCGCGCAACGAAACCATGTCGCTTTCGATCGAAACGACCTCGACCCGTCGCTCAGCCACCGCCAGCGGCCGCAGCCACGACACCTTGCGCGAATCGTTCGACGGTCGCCGCGGGTACGTCGCCGAGCACGGTAATCTGGCGGCCGTCCAACACGCGCCCGTAGAGATTCACCGCGCCGCGGCTGGCCGGGCCGGAGAAAGCCGGCGCTTTAGTCGACAACGGCTCGACATAGACCGAGACGCTGGCGATGCCGTCGCTATAGATCAAATGTTCGGTGGCGTCAGGTGCGCTCGTTTCGGCAGCCGCCTGTTGCTGCAGCGCGAGGGTGAAGCCTGCCGGCGGATCGACGACGCTCCAGCCCGGAACACGCCCGGCGCCAGGTTGTGGCAAGTTCAGCACGTTTCGGCTCGCGTCTTGCAGCGAAGCGTCCTGACCGGTACTGCCGCTCAGATCGCTTTCCAATGGCCGCTCGCGCAACGCGATGCGGGTGAACATCAACTGTTCCACCGGCCGGCCATCGACGCCGAAACGCACCGACTTCAGCAGCATGCCGGACTCGCTTTCCAGCCAAAGTCTGAAGCCGTAGCGATACACGTCGCGCGGTCGGATTTCCAGCAATTGCGTATCGAGACCGGCGATACGTTCGTTCGCGCCCAATACCAGCACATAGTTCGCTTGCAGCGACGTCGCATCGCTGCCGGGCAAGACGGCCAGCAAACGCGGCGTCAACGACGGGTCGGCGTAGACCGCCGGCTGGGCACCGGTACCGACGCAAATCACACGACCATCAATGCGGATGACCTCGCGCGCTGCCCCGCTCAGCGTGATCAGTCGCTCGCGCTCGCCCTCGGGACCGGCGGCATGGAAGACACGCAGGGTTTCGATCTGACCGGCATGCGCATAGACCAGATCGCCGTGGTAATCGAGACCGCGCAGCGCCTCGCCCATGCGAGTGAGCCAAGCCGCGGCGTCCTGGGCCCAGACCGGCGCGGAGCAAGCCAGCAACGCGCCGAGCATCGCCAGGCGTGCGCGCATCAGCGCGCCGGGCAGCGCCAGGCGTCCGCGCATCAGCGCGTCGGCTCGGTCGTCGTCGGCGCGCGTTCGCGCAGCGGCGTCACCAGGGTGACGTACGGAACGAAGCCGCGACCCTGCATCGCCGTGGCCTCGTTGTGGCGGACAAGATAACTTTCGATGCGCGGATCGATCCGCACCGCCGCGGCGTAGGGCGAACCATCGTTCGCGGACACCATGTGTGCATCCAGCCGCAACGGCGGGCGCAGATCCTGTTCACGATAAGGCGAGGGCGCAACCTCAGCCGCCGGCGTTACCGTCGGTTGCTGCGCCAAAGTCGGAGTCGAC
The DNA here is from genome assembly GCA_046590875.1 of Chiayiivirga sp. Lineage (GTDB taxonomy): Bacteria > Pseudomonadota > Gammaproteobacteria > Xanthomonadales > Xanthomonadaceae > JALCLA01. The sequence continues at coordinate 1,314 of JBKJTK010000333.1, read as the reverse complement.
GGCGCCAACGGTGCGATAGCTTCAGGCGCTGTCGCCGGATTCACCGCCAGCAGTGCCGCCAGTGCGACCGAAGCCGCGACCGCGAACCCGCCGGTCCATTTCAGTACCGTCGCGCCAATCCGACGCGACGGCGCTGCTTCGGCATCCACCGCTAGCGCGATGCGTGCAGCGAAATCGCTACGCAGTGGCGCGATGGCATGGCCACGCAGGCAGTCGCCTGCGACATGCCAGCGATCCCAGCATCCGGCAAGTTCGGCATCGCCTTGCAGGCGCTTGAGCAGGAACCTGGTCTGGTCGCGCTCGAGTTCGCCGTCGATGAGTGCGGACAATTGCTGCCGGATCGGGTCGGAGCTCATTGAATCGGGGTTCATCGGGGTACTCATGGTCTGGCTCGCTCGGTGCCCAGCAAGGGGCGCAGTTTCTGGTCGATCGCATCGCGGGCGCGGAAGATGCGCGAACGCACCGTCCCTATGGGGCAATCCATCGCCGCGGCGATCTCCTCGTAACTCAGGCCCTCGACCTCGCGCAGGGTGATCGCCATGCGCAATTCGTCGGGTAATGCTTCGACCGTGGCAGCGACGGTTTGTTCAATTTCCTGCCGCATCAATTCGTGTTCGGGCGTGTCGGTATCGCGCAGGCGGCCTCCGCCATCGAACTGCACGGCGTCGATGGCATCGACATCGTCGGTCGGCGGACGGCGGCCCATCGATACCAGATGATTCTTGGCAGTGTTGACTGCAATCTTGTAAAGCCAGGTATAGAACTGGCTGTCGCCGCGGAAATTGCCCACGGCACGGTAGGCGCGGATGAAGGTCTCTTGCGCCACGTCCTGGCACTCGCTCCAATCCTTGATGTAGCGGGAAATGAGGCTGGTCACCTTGTGTTGATACTTGATCACCAACAGGTCGAAGGCACGCTTTTCACCGGCTTGCACGCGCTGCACCAGCGCCTGGTCGATTTCGTTCTCGCCCATCCGGGCTTTCACTCCACATTGCGCGACCAGGCTTGCGGTCGGGTATCAAGACAGGGTTGTACGGCAAAAGTTCACACCCGTTTAACTTGTCAATCCAAGCCGCCCACCCGACGGGCCGAATGGCGCGTTGACCTGAGCCGCGGCCAGCCCGGATCATAGCTGCGATCCGGACTGCGCAACGCGGCCCGACCCAGGAGTTTCCCCATGTCCGATGGCCTGCCGATGTTCAGTGGATTGAAGTTCCGTCACTGGCAGCCTGAGTGCCGCCCCGATGGCGTCCTGGTGCTCACCCTCGACCGCGCCGATCAGGGCGTCAACGCACTCTCCCGTGAAGTGCTGGA
>JBKJTK010000299.1:0-6420 GCA_046590875.1 Chiayiivirga sp. | reverse complement strand
CGCGATCTCCTGCGCTTCCTCGTAATCCAGGCGCGACAACAGCCGCGCCTGCGGCACCTGGCGCGGATTGGCGCTGAACATGCCGGGGACGTCGGTCCAGATCTCGATCCGCGCTGCGCCGAGCAAGGCACCAAAATACGCCGCCGACGTATCCGAGCCGCCGCGGCCGAGGATCGCGGTGCGGCCGTCGCCATCGCGCGCGATAAAGCCTTGCGTGATAAGCAAGCCGCCCTGTTCGGCGTAGCGCGCGCGCCATGCAACGTCGGCGCGCGTGTCGCAGGAAACCGACAAGCGCCGCGACCAGGGGTTCTGGTTCGGCAACGCGACCGCAAGCAGATGTTCGCGCGCGTCGCTCCAGCGGATGTCGTGTCCCTGCGAACGCAGATAGGCCGCGCCCATGCGGCTGGAAAGCAGTTCCCCCAGCGACAGCACTTCGGCCTGCCAGTCGAGTTCGGCGCTGGCACGACGCGGATCGACAGCGAGGGCACGGAGCACGGCCAGCAGATCGCCGATCACGACATCCGGATCGATGCCGAGCTCGCGTGCGAACTCGCGATGCTTGTGCTCGAGCGCAGCAGCCGCTGACTCGCAGGCATCGGCAGCAGCGTGCGCATCGATCAGCGCCTGCAACGCATTGGTGACGCCCGAGACCGCCGACACCACCAGCAGCACGCGCGCGCCTTCCGAACGGCGGCGAGCGGCGAGTCGTCCGATCGTGTCCCAACGGCTGCGCTTGGACACGCTGGTGCCGCCAAACTTGAGCACAATCCAAGCTCCGTCCTGAGCCTGTCGAAGGAGCATTGCGTCGACAACTGGCGCAGTGGCGGGCATGGGAGTCCTGAGGGAATTCGGCACCGGCGGCGCGATTTCTCGTGACGACGGCGCAAGGATTATGCGGAACCTCGCGCTGCGATGCAGCCCCGTATCGCAAACCTGCCACGACATGCCCGTGGATTGCCACCAATGGTGGGGCATGAGGGCATGCCCCCGAGTGTGGTCACGGGCCCACGCCCTTCCCCGCGCGCCGATTCGGTTAACTCCGATGGATGCTGAGGTGCGGGAACGCGCGCAATGAGATCAACACCCTCCTCTCCCTCTTCCAGCGAACGGACCCCCGCTCACTCCTCTTTCAAGGGGAGGGTTGGGGAGAGGATGGTGTTGGCAGCGTCGCGCGCGTGCGCGCTTCTTGCCGCGCCACCGCACGCCGCCCCAGTAGCACCAACAACACCGCCGGCAGGTACATTGCGAGGCCATACATCGCTCCGGGGATCGCGATTTCCGGGGATTGCAGCAAGGTCAGCGCGATCACGATCGCCAGCGTGCTGTTCTGCACCCCGACTTCGAGCCCGATCGTGAGCGCGTCGCGCAGCACCAGGCCGGTAGCGCGCCCCAGCAGAAAGCCCAGCCCGATCGAGGCGCAGGCCAGGGTCAGCGCCGCCGGACCCACGTCAGTGAACGAGCGCGAGAGCATCTCCCAGTGAGCTATCGCGATCGCGACGATCAGAAACACCAGCAAGCCCAGCGCGAACTTGCTGACCCACGGCTCCACCTTCAGCGCGAACTCGGGCGCGGTGCGTCGGACCGTCATGCCCAGCAGCACCGGGCCCAGCACCATCAGCGCCAGGTGCACGATGGTCGGGCCGACCGGCAGCCGGATGTCGCGACTCTCCCCGGCAAATACCTGCAGCGCGAGATTCACCAACAAGGGCACGCTGAGGAAGGTGACCAGGGCGCTGATCACGGTGAGTGTCACCGCTAGTGCGACGTTGCCGCGCGCGAGAAACGTGAGCGCATTCGAGCTGCTGCCGCTGGGACAGGCCGCGACCAGCACGAAGCCGACCGCGAGTTCGATCGGCAACGCGAACAGCCACCCCACCGAGAATCCGAGTACGGGCAATAGCAAGTAATGCCCGACGAGGCCCACCAGCACCGGCTTCGGCCGCTCGCCGACGCGACGAAAATCCGCGCCGCTGAGCGTGAGCCCGATGCCGCACATGATGATCGCGATCGCGATCGGCAATCCCAGCTTGATCAGCAGGCTGTCTTGCATCAACGGGCCCCCTCGACCGCGCGATTGCGATCCTGATCACAAACAGGTTCTTGGGTGCTCATGCAAGTGACCAGCGCGCAGGTCGGAAAGGCTCACGCTAGCACCGGCGCGGGGCGGCGACCATCGGCTGGACTCGTGGCTGGGCACATTCGCTGCGAACGGGTTGATCCCTCAACCCGGTCGCGCGCTGCGCGCGTACGCCTTCGCTTCGCTCGGTCGCGCCGTTATGGGACGGCGTTGACGTTGACCTCGACCCGGATGCGCTCGCCCGGATGGTAGTCGGTCGCGGTCTGATACACCCGCCCGTTATAGCGATACGTCACGTTGTAGCCGCTGACGCGTTCGTCGCGGCGGTAGTCGGTGCGCGTGGTGCAGCGCCGCTGGTAGGTACGGTATTCGCGGCCTCCGTTGTAGTAACCGCCGCCGTGGTGACGCTGCGAATCCCGCGCCATCGAGTAACCAAGCAAAGCTCCGGCCGCCGTGGTCGCTTCGCGCCCGTGGCCATGGCCGAACTGGTTGCCAATCACGCCGCCAACGATACCGGCCAGCACGGCCGAGCCGCGGTCGCCACCGTTGTAGCGCGGCGATTCGCGCACAACCACCGGCTCGCGCCAGCATTCGTCGCGGCTCACCGGATCATTTACCACGTCGATGATCGGATCGACACTCAGCACCTCGGCGTAGTCGAACTCCTGGCCGTAGCCGCCGCGGTCGTAATCGTTCTCGTATCCGCCGTTGTACTGCGCACAAGCGCTGCCCGCCATGGCAAGCGCGGCAACAGCGATCAGCGAAGCTGCGATCTTCGGGACGAAGCCGCGGGCGTGACGGGATTTCATCTGGGATTCTCCAAGAGGCACGAAGGGCACCTCACGGCACAAAAGACTGAGGCCGGCGCACTTAATCCGTTGTGAATCCATCCAGGCCGTTTAGCCAATGGACAGCCATGCCGGCGCAGTTAGCCGACTGCGGTCCAAGCAAGGGTCCGACATGGCTGCCGGCGACCCGCAGCAACGAGGCGCCGACCCGCTGCGCGAACGCGGTCGAGAGCGTTGGCGGGATGTCTTCGTCGCGCTCCGAGGCGATGACCAACAACGGGCAACGGGGCGGCGCCAACTGGATGCCGGCACGCGCCGTGTTCAGCACCGCGCCGGACTCATCGCGCCAGCGCCGGAACGCATAGTGGCAAGCGGCATCGTCCGCCTCCGGCAGCGCGCGACGGGTTCCGGCGACGCTGGCGTCTCGGCCCCAGGGAATCAAGGCGGGAATCGCCTCGTGCGGCGGTAGCGAGTCAGCCTCCGGTAACGGTGGCAGCGGATTGATCAGTACCAATGCCGCGCACTCGACGTCGTTCTCGGCTGCCAGCGCGAGCAGGCCACCAAGACTCGCGCCCACCAGGATGCGCGGCGAGGGCAGCGCCTGGGCGGCTTTCAAGACCTGCTCGAGATAATCCTGCCAACGCGTCGCTTCAACGCCGGCGGCCACCGCTTGCAGATCGAGTGTGGCCACCGCATGCCCGGCCGCCGCAAACACCCGCCGCCAGACATTCCATTCCCAGCCACCGCCGCCGGCGCCGTGGATCATCAGCACCGGCATGCGCGCGTGGCCGTGGGGTTGAGCGCTCAGGCCAGCGCCGCGTCCATCGTCACTGGCACCGACAGCACGCGCGAGATCACGCAGGTTTTCTTCGCGGTCTCAGCGATCTCGGCGAACTTGGCCGCATCGATATTCGGAATCGTGGCGCGCACGATCAGGTGCAGGCCCGTCACGGTAGGACCGCCTTCGGTCGTCATCGAGGCTTCGGCGCGCGTATCGATGCGGGTGGCGACGAAGCCGGCGTTCTGCAGCATGAAGCCCAGCGCCATGCTGTAGCAGCCCGCGTGCGAGGCGGCCAGCAGTTCTTCCGGATTGGTGCCTTTCTCCTCGCCGAAGCGGGTGTTGTAGGAGTACTTCTGACCCTCGAACAGCCCGCTTTGCGGCGTGCTCATCGCGCCCTTGCCGGATTTCAGGTCGCCTTCCCAGTAGGCGGTGGCGTAGCGTTTGAAAGCCATGGTGCGGCTCCTGGTGATGGGGTTTGCGGCCCGGGAGCGCAGTCTAACCGCGCGCCGCAACGGTGGGGCGAGCCTCTGATGCTGCGTTGCAGCTACGGCCGTCCTTGACCGACCCGTGTGGGGCTGGGAGCCTAGCAGCCTGGCGGACTTTGGTCGGCCGGGCTGCAAATCCGTCTACGCGGTCCATATTTCCGCCGATTCTTGGCGCATAGCCCCACTATGCGCCGGCGAATCGGCGAAAATCTGTCCTCGCGCAGCCGAATTTTCGCCTCGACCACCAAAGCCCGACAGGCTGCTAGCCCGACCTCCTTTCGAAGCCGAGGAAACCCCCATGCCCGCCTACCGCACCGACGACATCCGCAATGTGGCCCTGGCAGGCCACCAAGGCGCCGGCAAAACCACGTTGTTTGAAGCCCTGCTGCTGGCCGGCGGCGCCATCCAGACGGCAGGCAGCATCGAACGTGGCAGCACGGTGTCGGACTTCGACCCGATGGAAAAAGAACGCAGGCATTCGATCGGCGCCACCCTGGCTTCGATCGATCATGCCGCTGCCACCGGACAATCGATCCACATCAACCTGATCGATACCCCTGGGTTCCAGGACTTCCGCGGTCCGACCCTGTCCTCGCTGGCGGCGGTGGAAACCTGCGCGATGGTGGTGAACGCCGCCACCGGCATCGAGCATGGCACCACGCGCCTGATGGAGTACGCCAAGGCGCGCCGGCTTTGCCGCCTGCTGATCGTCAACAAGATCGATCAGGAGGGCGTCGATCTGGAAATGCTGGTCGAACACTTGCGCGACACGTTCGGCCCGGAATGTCTGCCGATCAATCTGCCGGCGAAGAAAGGCACGGCGGTGGTCGACTGTTTCTACAACCCGGCCGGCGAGGCGGATTTTTCCAGCGTCGCCGTCGCGCATCAGCGCATCATCGATCAAGTGGTCGAGATCAACGAAGACGTGATGGGAAAATATCTCGAGGAAGGCGAGAGTGGTTTGTCCGGCCAGCAACTGCACGAGGCTTTCGAGCAATGTCTGCGCGAAGGCCATCTGGTGCCAATCTGTTTTGTTTCCGCGCGCACCGGCGCCGGAGTGAAGGAGTTGCTCGATCTGATCGAACGCCTGATGCCGAGCCCGAACGAAGCCAACCCGCCGCAATTCCTCAAGGGCAGCGGCAACGATGCGATCGTGATCGAACCGCATCCGGCGCCGAACAAGCACGTGATCGCGGATGTCTTCAAGATCATCAACGACCCCTTCGTCGGAAAGCTCGGTGTGTTTCGTATCTATCAAGGAACCGTCCGGCGCGACAGCCTGCTGTTCATCGACGATGGCAAGAAGCCGTTCAAGGTCGGGCACCTGTTCAAGCTCAAGGGCAAGGATCACGTTGAGATCGACGACGCGATTCCGGGCGATATCGCCGCGGTGGCGAAGATCGACGAGATCCATTTCGATGCCGTGCTGCACGACAGTCACGACGAGGACCATATCCATCTCAAGCCGCTGGATTTCCCCCAGCCGATGTTCGGCCTGGCGATCGAGCCGCTGCACAAGGGCCAGGAACAGAAACTCGCCACCGCGCTGCACAAGCTGCACGAGGAAGATCCTTGCTTCCGCATCGAACACAACAAGGAACTCAACGAGACCGTGATCCGCGGCCTGGGCGAGCTGCACCTGAAATTGATGTTGGAGCGGATGAAGGATCGCTACCAGGTCGAGGTGAAATCGCGCCCACCACGAATCGCCTACCGCGAGACAATCAGCGCCAAGGCCGACGGTCACGCTCGCCACAAGAAGCAGACCGGCGGTGCCGGCCAGTTCGGCGAGGTGTTCCTGCGCATCGAACCTCTGCCGCGTGGCGGCGGTTTCGAGTTCGTGGATGAGGTGAAAGGCGGCACGATCCCGAACCAGTTCCTGCCTGCGATCGAGAAAGGCGTGCGCATGGTGCTGGAACACGGCGCCGTCGCCGGCTACCAGTTACAAGACGTGCGTGTGATCGTCTACGACGGCAAATACCATCCGGTCGATTCGAAGGAAATCGCGTTCGTCTCGGCCGGCAAGAAGGCGTTTCTGGATGCGATCACCAAGTCGCGTCCGATTTTGCTCGAACCCGTCGTGAATCTTGACGTGTCGGTACCCGAGCAACACATGGGCGACGTCACCGGAGGTCTGTCGTCGAAGCGTGCGCGCATCAACGGCACTGACTCGCTGCGCGGTGGTGAACTGGTGATCAAGGCGCAAGTGCCGTTGGCGGAAGTCGGGGATTACTCGAATGAACTGAAAGCGCAAACCGGCGGTCGCGGTCGCTACAGCATCGAGTTCAG
>JBKJTK010000538.1:0-2696 GCA_046590875.1 Chiayiivirga sp. | reverse complement strand
GCGTCGATGTTCGCCAGCGCGACGGTCAGGCCTTCAAGGATGTGGGCGCGCGAGCGCGCTTTTCGCAGTTCAAAGATGGTGCGACGCGTAACCACTTCGCGCCGATGGCGGATGAACGCCTCCAGCATTTCCTTGAGATTCAGCAACCGCGGGCGGCCATCGACCAAGGCCACCATGTTGATGCCGAACACACTTTGTAACTGGGTCTGCTGGTAAAGGTTGTTGAGCACCACATCGGCGGCTTCGCCGCGTTTGATCTCGATGTAGATGCGCATGCCGTCCTTGTCGGACTCGTCGCGCAGCTCGCTGATGCCTTCGAGCTTCTTTTCCTTCACCAGCTCGGCGATTTTCTCGATCAGCCGCGCCTTGTTCACTTGATACGGCAGCTCGGTGACGATGATCGATTCGCGACTGGTGTCCTCGTCAACTTCGATCTCGGCGCGCGCACGCATCAAGATTCTGCCGCGACCGGTGCGATAGGCCTCATGGATGCCGGCGGCGCCGTTGATGATCGCCGCAGTCGGAAAATCCGGACCCGGCACGAACTGCATCAACGCCTCGATTTCCAGCGATGGATCGTCGATCAGCGCGATCGTGGCAGCGATCACCTCGGAGAGATTGTGCGGCGGGATATTCGTCGCCATGCCGACCGCGATACCCGCCGACCCGTTGACCAACAGATTCGGGAAGCGTGCCGGCAGCACGGTTGGCTCGGATTCCTTCTCATCGTAGTTGGGCTGGAAATCGACCGTGTCCTTGTCGATATCGGCCATCAGCTCGTGGGTGAGCTTGGACATGCGCGCTTCGGTGTAACGCATCGCCGCGGCGTTGTCGCCGTCGACCGAGCCGAAGTTGCCTTGTCCGTCTACCAGCAGATACCGAAGCGAGAACGGCTGCGCCATGCGCACCAGGGTGTCGTACACCGACTGGTCGCCGTGCGGGTGAAACTTACCGATCACGTCACCCACGATACGGGCGGATTTGTAGTACGGCTTGTTGCTGTGCGCGCCGAGTTCACCCATCGCGTACAACACGCGGCGATGTACTGGCTTGAGGCCGTCACGAACATCCGGTAGCGCTCGTCCGACGATCACGCTCATGGCGTAATCGAGGTAACTCTTGCGCATCTCGTCTTCGAGGTTGACCGGAATGACTTCCTTCGCCAGCTCTGCCATATTATTCCAATAAATACAATTATTTGTTTCTACAACTTAATGTAGAATCCCATCGAAAGATTGGCGCTGTCCGCAGCCGCGTAAACACGCCGGAAACCCGCGTCAGGCAAGCGCGGGATTGTACCATGGCGCGGCTTGCCGCCGACCCGATCCCGTTGCCCCCAGACCGCTGCCCAAGGCCACTGCGCACGATGCCGAAGCTCCCGTCCGCTACCGCGCTTTCCGCCCGTAAAGGATTCGCGATCTGTTTGGCGCTGGTAGTGGCGATCAAGGGCATCGCGTGGTTGATCGATCCGACGATGCGCCTGTTCATGGGTGACTCCGGAAGCTATTTTCACACCGCCGTTAGCGGCTGGATTCCACCGGACCGCTCCTTCCTCTACGGCTGGCTGATCGGCGCCACCGCGATCCCGACCCGATCGATCGACACGCTGCTGCTGCTGCAGACCACGTTCGGCGTGCTGTCATCCTTGCTGCTCTACGCGTGGCTGGCGTTTGGCGTACGCATCCGTCCCACGATCGCGATAACGTCGGCCGCGTTGTTTGCGCTGGAACCGGCGCAACTGCTCTTCGAACGCATGATGATGGCCGAAGCGACCGGGTTCCTGGCCTTTGCGCTGTTCTTCGCCAGCATGTCGGCCTACGTCGTGCGTGGTCATTGGCCATGGATACCTGTCTATGCCGTGTTCGGCGTGCTGGCGGTCGCGCTGCGCATCAGCCTCATGCCCGTGGTGCTGGTACTGAGCCTGGTTGCGCCTTTTGCGCGCGCGATGGGAGCCCACGCGAAGGGGCGCCGCGTGCAACGAACCGTGGTGTTGGCAACCATCGAGTTCGCGCTCGCCGCGGGCTGCACGCTGTACGCCCACGATTACTACAAGCGTTGGTACGGCGAACTGGCGGAATCTGCGCCGGGTTATACCGCCAACGCCGGAATCTTCCGGCTGGCGTTGGTTGCGCCCTTGGTCGAAGCCCGTCACTTCCGCAACAGCGGCGTATCGCCCGAGGTGTTGCGAGAGGTGACGATCGATTATCGCGATCCGCGCCAACGCGAGGCGCAGGTCTGGATGGATGGCGGCCTGCACGAAGTGTTGCGGCGACACACTCCGGATCCGGAAACCGCCGCGCGCAAGATTTCGATCAAGGCCGTGCGCGACAATCCTTTGGGTCTGGTGCGGCTCGGAATGCTCACCGTTGCGGATTACTTCGAGCCCGCGATTTCAAACTACCGGGTGCAAGACGAGGTCGGTCGTCGAGGCGCGAACCCGCAGATGATCGAGGACCTCAAGCAGCATCTGCGTTACGACGCCACCGGTCTACACCAGGCGAACCCCCCGGCGGTACGCTGGTTCGTGCTCGGGTCGGCGTGGCTGACAGCCTGCCTGTTACTGCTGGGGCCGCTCGCCATGGTCGCACTATGGCGGGGCTGGAACGCACCGCGGCGCGAGCTGCGCGTGCTGTTGGCGCTGGCTTCGATCGGATTGGTGACCGGGCATGTGCTGTTCTCGCACATCGTTTCGTTTC
>JBKJTK010000344.1:0-11257 GCA_046590875.1 Chiayiivirga sp. | reverse complement strand
GCGGTGGCCACGGGCCCGCGGCCACTGCTCGAGGACAACACGTCGCCGAACTCCGGAATGTTCTGCACCTGCGCGCCTTCGATACGGCCCTGATGGCCGCTGCCGCTCCCCATCCAGGCCTTGAGCGCCACACCCGACGCAAATCCCAGATGGGTGGAAGGAATACTGTGCGCATCGGCGACCACGCTTTCGCCTTCGGCCGCAGTGTTCACCAGCACCATTCCGCCGCCGCCGGCCAGGCGCACGTTATTGCTCTTGGCCACACGCGCCTGCACGCCGCGATTGCAGACCACGATCTCGCCGTTGAACCGCCCTGCGGGCCAGGGATTGCTCGCGCCGGTGGGCGGCGAATCCAGATTTGCGCCCTGCGAACAGCCCGGAAACAGCGCATCGATGACCAAGGGGCGCGGCCCGTAGCCACCAGTGGAACTTGCGCCGATGAGAATGCCGCCCGCCGGCGGCGCGCTGGCGCCGCCACTGAGATCGACCAGACGATTGACGATTGCACGATCATGGGTCGCATTCGCCGCTGTCAACACCCACGGCGCGTCGCCCGGGCCGGTGACGCTGGACGTACCGGGCCCCTCGTTGCCGGCGGCGACCACGATCACGACACCGGCTTCACGCGCATTCAACATCGCGGTGGAATCCGGAGAAGTCCAGGGATTGCGCGGTTCGCCTCCAATCGAATAATTGATCACGTCCACGCCGTCGGCGACGGCCTGGTTGATTGCCGCCAGCAGCCAGCTGCCGCGGCAGGTTTCCTCGTCCTCGCAGGCCTTGTACATGACCAGGTTCGCATGCGGCGCCACGCCGGATATGCGCCGCGAGACCGGGCCGCTCGTCAGGCCGATGTTCACGCTCGCGTTCAGCACGTTGCCGGCCGCGGTGCTCGCGACATGGCTGCCGTGACCGGTGCCATCGAGACCGTCGTTGGCTTCGCGATCGTTGCAATCGCTGTTGGCGTGCGTTCCCGTGCACAGGGTGAAGTCGTGAATGCCAATGAGCTTGGCATTGCATTCGCCCGCCTGGCTCGGCGTCGCGCAACGACCGACCAGCCCCGGGCGCGGGTTGACGTGCAGGAAGGCATCCACCGGACCGGTGGCTGCAAACGACGGATGAGTGCGGTTGATCCCTGAATCAATCACGCCCACCACGGCACCTTCGCCGCGCGTGCCGATGCCGGCGCTGCCGTCCCACAGCGCATCGGCGTTGATCCACTGCGGGCCGGCGTCGGTCATCGGCCGGCGGGTAAAGTCCGGTTGCACGCTGCGCACGCCCTGGATCTTGGCCAGCGCCACTGCTTCGTCGGGCGTGAGTTCCAGCGCCACGCCGTTAGTCGCGACGTCGAAGACAAACAACGGCTCCAGCACGCGGCCAAAGCGCGCCCCGGCGCGACTCAAGCGGTTCTCGCGCAGTTCGGCCAGCGCGGCACGATAGGCCAGGCTCGCGGGCGCGGACACATCGAGGCGACGCGCCCCGGTGATTGCCGGGCTGGTCGCCTTCAGACGGCTGAACGTGGGGCTCAGTCCATCGACATCGCCACGAAAACTCGCCAAGGGTGGTTCCACAAAGTCAACGAGATAGATGCCGCGGGATTGCGATTTTTCCACCGGCGTCAGCGACGGGTCCCGGGCAAAACCGCTGCCGGAAAGCGCGAAACAGACTGCAAGGGCGAGCGGCAAGGTGCGCATAGGGCTCCGGGGATCAACCATCAGGTCTTGGGCAGTGTAGCGGTCGGCTGCGACGACGCAATCCCGCCAAGGCCAGCCGACAATGCACGCACCAATGTGAATTCGTTGCGACTGAGGCGGCGGTCAGACGCTTGAAAAACCGTTTGCAGGTGCAGATATGCCGCGCTCGGGAAGCCAATCACCACGATGTGCGTGGACACTGGTTTCATCGAGTCGGTAGCATGCCCGCCTGCATGAACGATCCCGCCGAGATTGACCGTCCGCCCTTGCTGGCCGCGTGCGCCCTGCGCATGGAGCGCAATGAGGAGCCGATCTTCGGTCCGCTCGACTTCCACGTCGCGGCGGGCGAAGCGCTGCTGGTGCATGGCGGCAACGGCAGCGGCAAGACCACGCTGTTGCGCGTGCTGGCCGGCTTGCTCGACGCCAGTTCGGGCGAGGTGCGGATCGATGGCGTGGCGGCTACGCACGAATCGATTGCGCGCGCCACCGCCTTGCTCGGCCATCTGCTCGGTCACAAGGGCGAGCTGAGCGCCGAAGAGAACCTGCGTTTCGCGATCGGGCTGTACGGCTGCAAGGGCGGTATCAGCATCGACCTCGCGCTCGCCAGCGTCGGACTTGCCGGCTACGAGGACAGCCCCGCGCGGCAACTCTCCGCCGGCCAACGTAAGCGTCTCGCGCTGGCGCGTCTGCTGCTGGTGCCAGCGCGGCTGTGGTTGATGGACGAGCCTTACGCAAATCTCGATCTGCAAGGCATCGCACTGGTCAACCGCATGGTCGAACGCCATCTGGCGAAAGGCGGTGCGGCGCTGATCACCAGCCATGGCGCCTACGCCACCGGTGCGGTTCGCACGCGCGTGCTGGAGCTGGGGCGAGTTGATTCAAGTCAGGTCGGTTCCAGCCAGATCGACGGAGTGCCCGTCGATGCGTGAAGCCACCGCGTTCGGCGCTTGTCGCGCCCTGATGACCCGCGATTTCCGCCTGCTGTGGCGCCGCCGCGGCGACGCGCTCAATCCGGTGCTGTTCGCGCTGCTCGTCGCCAGCCTGTTTCCGTTCGCGCTCGGGCCGCAGCCCGAGATTCTGGCCCGCATCGCGCCTGGCGTGATCTGGGTCGCGGTGTTGCTGTCCGGACTGCTGTCGCTCGATACGCTGTTTCGCAGCGATCTCGATGACGGCAGCCTGGAGCAACTGATGCTTGCGCCGCATCCGCTGGCACTGCTGGTGGCGTGCAAGATCCTGGTGCACTGGCTCGGCACCTCGATGCCGTTGATTCTGGCCACACCCTTGCTCGCCGCACTGCTTTACCTGCCGTTCGAACAATTGCCGGTGCTGCTGGCCTCGCTTGCGCTCGGCACCCCATTGCTCAGCCTGATCGGCGCGGTGGTGGTGGCGCTGACGGTCGGGATGCGGCGCTCTGGTATGCTTTTGGCCTTGCTTGCGTTGCCGTTGTACGTGCCGGTTCTGATCTTTGGGGCCGGCAGCGTGATGGCTGCGGCGCAGGGACTTTCCTTCGAGGGCGCGTTGCTGCTGCTGGGCGCCGGACTGGCACTGGCCCTGGTGCTGGCGCCACTAGCCACCGCCGCGGCGCTCCGTATCGCGATGCCATGAATGCCCTGCCATGAACCCGGTCCTGCGCTGGTTCCACCAACTCGGTTCGCCGCCCACATTCCACGCCTTCGCCGGTCGCTGGAGTCCGTGGTTGTATGCCATGGCGGTACCGCTACTGGGCTACGGCATGGTCAGTGGCCTGTTCCAGGTTCCCGCCGATTACCAGCAAGGCGACAGTTTCCGCATTCTGTTTGTGCACGTGCCGAGCGCGTGGATGAGTTTGTTCATTTACGCCGCGATGGCGGTCAACGCCTTCATCGCGCTGGTCTGGCGGATCAAGTTGAGCGAGACACTGGCGATGTGTTGCGCGCCGATCGGCGCCGCGTTCACCCTGGTCACCCTTGCCACGGGCTCGCTCTGGGGCAAGCCGATGTGGGGCACGTGGTGGAGTTGGGACGCGCGCATGACCTCAGAGTTGGTGTTGCTGTTCCTGTATCTGGGGGTGATCGGCTTGTATGCCGCGATCGAAGATCGTCGCGCGGCTGCGCGCGCCGCCTGTTTCCTGGCCTTGATCGGCGTAGTCAATGTGCCGATCGTGCATTTCTCGGTCAACTGGTGGAACACGCTGCACCAAGGCGCGACGATCCGCTTGTTCGCGAAATCGACCCTCGACGCAAGCATGGTTGCGCCCCTGATCGCGATGACCTTCGGCACCAAGTTGTGGTTCGTGGCATCCCTGCTGGCGCGCGGGCGTGCAGCGATGCTGGAGCTGGAAAGCGGCAAGGACTGGGTGCGGCAATTGACGAGAGCCCACGCATGAATGAATGGTTTGACATGGGCAAGTACGGGATCTACGTCTGGTCCTCGTACGGGTTGTTTGCCGCTGCACTGATGTGGGATGCCCTGATGCCGCAGCTGCGCGCGCGTCGCTTCCTGCGCAGCCTCACGCGCAAGCAGCAGCGCGAGACCGCGAGAAAAACGGCATGACCCCGACCCGAAAACGCCGCCTGATCGTCGCCGTGCTGGTGCTCGCCGCCGCGGGCGTCGCCGGCTCGCTCGTCGCGATGGCGCTGCAAAGCAACGTCACCTACCTGCACACCCCGCGCGAAGTCGTCGCAGGCACGGCGCCGGACGCGACCTTTCGTCTGGGCGGCGTGGTCACAGAGTCCAGCCTGCAGCGTACGCCGGGCACGATGGAAGTGCGCTTCTCCGTTACCGATCGCGTGAATACAGTGCCGGTGCGATTTGCCGGAATCCTTCCCGACCTGTTCCGCGAAGGCCAGAGCATCATCGCGCGCGGCAAGCTGGTCGACGGCGAATTCCACGCGGATGAAATCCTCGCCAAGCACGACGAAACCTATATGCCGAAGGAAGTGAAAGACGCGATGGAACAGGCCAAGCGCGATGGCAAGGCCGCGCCGCACGCACCCCGAGGCGACGGCTGATGTTGCCTGAGCTCGGTCAGTTCGCGCTGATCCTCGCGACCCTGCTTGCCGCGACCCAGGCACTGCTGCCGTTGTTCGGCGCCTGGCGCGGGCAAGCTTCGTTGATCGCCGTCGCGCGCCCCGCGGCCTATGGGCAGTTCGTGTTCGTGGCGGTAGCGTTCGGGCTGCTGGCGACGTCTTTCGTGCAACAGGATTTCTCGGTTGCCTATGTGGCGAAGAACTCCAATTTGCTGTTGCCGGTTCCGTATCGCGTCTCGGCGGTGTGGGGCGCGCACGAAGGCTCGCTGCTGCTCTGGGTGTTGATCCTCGGCGCGTGGACGGTCGCGGTCGCCAGTTTCAGTCGCCGCTTGCCAGATGTGGTCGTTGCGCGCGTGCTGGGCGTGATGGGACTGGTGAGCCTCGGGTTTCTGCTCTTTACCCTACTGACGTCCAATCCGTTCCTGCGCCATCTGCCGGCCTTGCCCGATGGCAACGACCTCAATCCGTTGTTGCAGGACTTCGGGCTGATCGTGCATCCGCCAATGCTGTACACCGGCTACGTCGGCTTCGCGGTGGCCTTCGCGTTTGCCATCGCAGCCCTGCTCGGTGGCGAGATGGATCAACGCTGGGTGCGCTGGTCACGGCCGTGGACGAACGCGGCCTGGGCCTTTCTCACCTTGGGCATCGCGCTCGGTTCGTGGTGGGCGTATTACGAGTTGGGCTGGGGCGGCTGGTGGTTTTGGGACCCGGTCGAGAACGCCAGCTTCATGCCCTGGCTGGTCGGCACCGCCCTGATCCATTCGCAAGCGGTCACGGAAAAGCGCGGCTCGTTCCGCGGCTGGACCTTGCTGTTGGCGATCGCCGCGTTTTCGTTCTCGTTGCTGGGTACCTTCATCGTGCGCTCCGGCGTACTGACCTCGGTGCATGCCTTCGCTTCAGATCCGGAGCGCGGACTGTTCATCCTGATTTTTCTCGCGCTCGTGATCGGCGGCTCGCTGGCACTCTACGCGTGGCGCGCACCGAAAGTGTCGGGTGGCAAGTCCTTCGCGCCGCTTTCGCGCGAGACCCTGATCCTGGTCAACAACCTGCTGTTTTCCGCGGCGGCGGCGATGGTGTTGATCGGCACGCTCTCACCGCTGCTGTTCGAAGCCCTGGGCTGGGGCAAGATCTCGGTCGGCCCGCCCTACTTCAGCATCCAGTTCACCCTGTTGATGGCGCCGGTGGCGTTGTTGATGCCGTTCGGGCCGTTCGCGCGCTGGCAGCGCGAAGAACCCGGCCGCTTCGCGCCACTGCTGCGGGTGGCGCTGGCCACCACGATCCTGGTCGTCGCGGCATCATGGTTGATCGGTGACGGCCTGACGCTCAAATCCCTCGCTGGCATCGCGGCATCGGTGTGGGTGATCGTGGCGACGCTGCAATTCGTATGGCGTCGTCTCACCCAGGCCGTGGGGGGGCGCCGCTTCACCGCCGAGATGTGCGGCATGATCCTCGGCCATCTGGGTCTGGGCGTATTCGTGCTCGGGGTCCTGATGGTCGAGAGCACCGGCATCGAGAAGGATCTCGCGATGCGCACGGGCGAGAGCACCGAGATTCGCGGTTACACCTTCCGCTTCGACGGTGTGGAGCGCGTGCCGGGTCCGAACTATCTCGCCGATCGGGGCACCGTGACGGTATTCCGGGGTGAAGCGGAAGTCGCCGTGCTGCATCCGGAGAAGCGCGGCTATGCCAGCGGCGGTCAGATCATGACTGAGGCCGCGATCGACCCCGGTCTCACGCGCGATCTCTACGTGGCGCTCGGCGAGCCCCTGGGCGACAACGAAAACTGGTCGCTGCGCCTGTATGTCAAACCCTTCATTCGTTGCATCTGGCTGGGCGCGCTGATGATGATGCTCGGCGGCTTCGTCGCCGCCACGGACCGCCGATTCCGGCGCGAACTCGCCGCGGATGCGGAAGCGGTCGATGCGGCGCCGGCAGTTCTGAACGCCGTGCCAGCGGCGGCCTGATGTTCAGACGCGTGCTGCCCTTGATCGTCTTTCTCGCCCTGGCGGGACTACTGTTTGCCGGCGTGCAACTCGCGCGGGTTCGCGATCCAAATGCGATTCCGTCGCCCTTGCTTGGCAAACCGGCACCGGATTTCGCACTGCCGCTGTTGCACGAGCCCGACCGCACGGTGAGCCGCGCCGACCTGCTCGGTTCACCCTACGTCTTGAATGTCTGGGGCAGTTGGTGCCCGTCCTGCCGCATCGAGCATCCGGTGGTCGATGCGTTGGCAAAGAGTGGCCGCATCCGAGTGATCGGCTTCAACTACAAGGATGCGCGCGAAGACGCGCTTCGCTGGCTGGGGCAGTTCGGCAATCCTTACGAATTCAGTCTCGTGGATCTCGATGGCCGCAAAGCGATCGATTTCGGCGTCACCGCGGCGCCGGAGACCTTCCTTGTGGATGCGCAGGGCATGGTTCGCTTCAAGCACACCGGGCCGCTGACGCCGGAGGTGATCGAGCGGGAAATCCTGCCGCGAATCGCTGATTCAGGCGGACCCCGCCAGTGAAGACTTTCGAATCTGCGCAGGATCCCTCGCCGTCATCCCGGCGACTGCGAGCGCAGCGAGCGAACAGCGAAGCTGGCCCGAAGGGCGAGCACGCAGTGCGAGTAAAGCCGGGACCCAGTTTTGTTGGCAGCTCGCTTAAGAGCTGGGTCCCGGCTTTCGCCGGGATGACGATTGGGTTTATGCACGGGTTGCTGATCGCCGTGCTCTTGTCGATGGTGACAACCGCCGCCCTCGCCATCGATCCGCTCCCCTTCGAAGACGCCGCAGAAGAAACGCGCTTCCGCTCCCTGGCCGCTGAATTGCGCTGCGTGCTGTGTCAGAACCAATCGCTCGCCGACTCCAACGCCGCCATCGCGCAGGACCTGCGCAAGGAAGTCTTCGCGTTGATGCGCGCAGGCAAGAGCGACGACGAGATCAAGGCGTTCCTTACCGAGCGTTACACTGATTTCGTGCTCTATAGGCCGCGCATGGAGCCGCGCACCTGGTTGATCTGGTTCGGCCCGGGTGCCGTATTGTTGGCGGGTGCGATCGCGTTGATCGTGATCGTCCGGCGCCGCGCGCGCAGCGTATCGGCGCAAGCGCTGCCCGCCCCCGAGGAAGAGTGGTGACGTGACGACGATGTTTTCTATCCTTGCCGGCGCGATGTTGCTGGCCGCGCTCGGCTTCGTGCTGTGGCCGCTGCTGCGCGTGCGCGGTGTCGATGCCGCCATCCGGCACAAACGCGAGGCCCTCGAACAGGCGCGTCGCGCCGGCGTGCTGAGCGAAGACGAAGTGCAACTCAAGCTGGCGGCATTGGCCTCCGAAGGACTGCCCGCGCACGCGCCTTCGCGTGCCCTGCCCGCCGCGGTCGCGCTGCTGATTCCGCTGGCAGCGATCGGGCTGTATCGCCAGCTCGGCGAACCGCGTGCGCTCGATGAGATCTGGCAGGGTGCCGTCGCCGCCGCCAGCGGCACGCCTGCCTCGCCAGACGGCAGCACTACGCAAGGCCCGGACATGGAGCAGGCCGTCGCCGGACTGGCCGAACGTCTGCGCCTCCAACCTGACGATCTCGAAGGCTGGATGTTGCTTGGCCGCGCCTACAAGACGACGGAACGCTTCGAGCCCGCGCGCGAGGCGCTGGCGAATGCTTACCGTCTCGCGCCCGAGAACGCGGACGTGCTGATCGAATACGCCGAGGCCATGGTGCTGGCGTCGGAGTCGCGTCGCTTCGAAGGCGAGTCACGGGAACTACTGGAAAAAGCCATCCTGCTGCAACCCGACAGCCAGCGCGGCCTCTGGCTGTTTGGCATCGCGGCTTATCAGGACGAGAAGTACGCCGATGCAAGCAAGGTCTGGGAAAGACTTCTGGCCGCGATTCCACCCGATGCGGAAGCCCGCGAATCGCTGCTCGAACGCATTGCCGATGCACGCCAACGCGCTGGTCTGGAACCCGTGCCTGCTCAGACGCCATCGGCCAAGGAAGCGCCCGCTGCAACGACAGCAACCGCTGCCTCCGGCGCGACGTCTGGCCCGCGCCTCACCGTCACCGTCGATCTCGCTCCCGAACTGAAATCTAAAGTCGGCGCGTCCGACGTGCTGTTCGTATTCGCGCGTGCCGCCAGCGGTCCGCGCATGCCGCTGGCGATCCAGCGCTTGGCGGCGGGTTCGCTGCCGGTGACGATCACGCTGGACGATTCCACCAGCATGATGCCGACGATGAAGCTGTCCACCATGGCCCAAGTCGTGGTCGGCGCGCGGATCTCGAAATCGGGTCAGGCCACGCCGCAGTCCGGCGATTTCGAGACCCTGTCGGCACCGATTGCAAACACGCATTCCGAGCCGTTGCATCTCGTCATCGACAAGGTCGTGCCATGACCGAATTCGTATCCCCGGGCACGCGCTGGTTCGATCTTCCGTCCCCGTTCGCGATGAAGCGGGGCGAGGCCCTGGTTGGGGCGCGTCTCGCGTTTGAGACGTGGGGCACGCTTGCGCCCCAGCGCGACAACGCGATCCTGATCCTCACCGGGCTTTCGCCCAGTGCGCACGCCGCAGCCACGCCGGAGAATCCCGAAGCCGGCTGGTGGGAAGCGATGATCGGCCCGGGCCTGGCTATCGATTCCGCGCACTGGTTCGTGATCTGCGCCAATTCACTTGGCAGCTGCAAGGGTTCGACCGGTGCGGCCTCGATCAATCCAGCGACCAACGAACCTTATCGACTCGACTTCCCCGACCTCTCGATCGAAGACATCGCAAACGCGGCGCACGCGTTGGTCGCAGGCCTCGGCATCGAGCGGCTGGCTTGCGTGATCGGTTGCTCGATGGGCGGCATGTCGGCACTGGCCTATGTGCAACAGCACCCGAGTTCGGCGCGCGGCCACATCAACGTGTCCGGTGCGGCACAGGCGTTGCCATTCTCGATCGCGATCCGCTCATTGCAGCGCGAAGCGATCCGGCTCGATCCGAACTGGAACCACGGCCGCTACGACGACGCGCACTATCCCGACGCCGGCATGCGCATCGCACGCAAACTCGGCGTCGTGACGTATCGCTCCGCGCTGGAATGGCATGGCCGCTTCGGTCGCGTGAGATTGGATGGCGAGCAGCGCGAGGGCGATCCCTTCGGCATGGAATTCGAAGTCGAGTCGTATCTGGAAGGCCACGCACGCCGCTTCGTGCGGCAGTTCGATCCAAACTGCTATCTGTACCTCAGCCGCTCGATGGACTGGTTCGACCTCGCCGAATATTCCCTTCCAAGATCGGGTGGCGGCAACGTGATCGAAGGCTTGCGCAGTCTCAAGCTCGAACGCGCGCTAGCCATCGGCGTCGCCACCGACATCCTGTTCCCGTTGCAGCAGCAGGAAGAAATCGCCGAAGGCCTGCGCGCCGGTGGCGTCGATGCCGACTGCCTCGCCCTGCCGTCGCCGCAGGGCCACGACGCATTCCTGGTCGATATCGAGCGATTTGGCCCGGCGGTCGCGGGCTTCCTCGACAAGCTGTAAAATGCCGACCTGCTTCGTGATTTTTGGCCTGACTGATGCTTACCCTCGATTTTCCTGGCGCACGCAAGTTCGTCGCTGCAGTCGATGCCGCGGTGGTCTCGCCCGACGTGCATACGCTGACCAACGACCTGCGCAATACGCTGTGCTGCCTGATCCGCGACGCGGACGTGCGTCTGCCCGATTGCATCTACCAGGCCGAGCCCGACCACTACCTGCGGCGCGAGGTCTATCGCAGCGAGCAGCATGGCTACAGCGTCATCGCGATGACCTGGGGGCCCGGCCAAGGCACCCAGATCCACGACCACCACGGCATGTGGTGCGTCGAGGGCGTCTGGCACGGTGCGCTGGAGATCACCCAATACGAGCTGTTGGAACAACACGACGAACGCTTCCGCTTCCAACCTGTCGGCGCAATGCAAGCTGGCGCCGGCTCGGCCGGAAGCCTGATCCCGCCGCATGAGTACCACACGATCCGCAATCCGAGCGCGGACGGCGTGGCGGTCTCGCTGCACATCTACAAGGGCGCGATGACCTGCTGCTCAGTGTTCCAGCCGTTGGGCGACCAGTGGTTCGAGCGCGGCGTGCGCCAGCTCGGCTTCGACGTCCCGCACTGAGGGTGCTGTAAAAGCCGCGGGATCGCGTATACTTCGCGCCCTCGCAACACTGCCGGTGTGGCGGAATGGTAGACGCGGTGGACTCAAAATCCACTGGCAGCGATGTCGTGTAGGTTCGAGTCCTATCACCGGTACCAACGCAGGAAACCGGGACACCTCAACAAGCCCCGGAATGACCACGAAACCCGCCTGATTGGCGGGTTTTTCGTTTCATCAGGTGTTCGATCGGGGCTTCCTTGACCTGGCTGGAACCGGACACGCGCGCCTCGCAACGGAGGGAGAAGTTGGTGTCCGGGTCGCGGCCTGCGATCGCAATGCATGCAATCCAAGGCACCGGGTGTGCGCCCGCGTTTGAATTTGCTACGTGCCGGGCTGATGCGGGTTCAACCCCCGCACCACGCTACGCCGTCGCACCCTCAAAGCGCTCCAGCAACACGCCGCGCCCATCTTCCAG
>JBKJTK010000088.1:0-17176 GCA_046590875.1 Chiayiivirga sp. | reverse complement strand
GCGCCGTAGATCACCAGGCGTGAACGGTGCTGACGCCTCGCCGGCTTCCATCATCGCAGCGGCGATACGGAGGACGCGAAGACGCACGCTCGAATAGTCAGCACCGCTACGCCCGCCGTCGATCGACAGCAAATACGGAGCCTTCGGCGTTCGTGATGGCGCAACCGCATCGATAGCGTCCAGCGCTTCGGGCAGCAACGGGACCACGTGCCGGCGCGCTGTCTTGCGCTTACCTTTGTTGTCCCACAGCGTCAAGGTCGCATGCTCGCGATCGATGTCCGCGACAACGGCCCGCGCAAGCTGGTCGACGCGCTGCCCGCCAGTCAGCAAGTGCAAACGCAGCAGCGCGCCGTCCGAGTCGCTCATACCAGCGATGCGTTGCCAGTAGGCGCGGAGCTCGGCCTCGCTCAAGGCGCGATCGCGCGTGCCGCCGCTGCTGCCCTCCATCGTGGCCAGGTCGGCGAACGGGTTGGCGCGGATGCCAAGCGCGCGCAGTTCGCCAGACGCGCCGGCGTCCAATCGCGAGCGAATGGCCAGCGAATAGGCAGCCCGCAGTGAAGACCTCAGCTTGCCGGCCTCGCGCAACGTGCCTGCCTCAACCAGGGTCGAAAGAATATCGACACCATCCTCGGGTCGCACGTCCGCCGCCGGTGTTTTCCAGAGCTTCGGATGCGCGTTCTCCACGTGAAGCCGAAGCTGGGCGCGCACCTTGCCCGCTGTCACTTTGCCCGCACGTTCTAGTGCGTCGGCGTACAGCGTCAACAGCGCGCCCAGGGTGCGGGACTTCTTGGCTGCAACGGATTCGCGCGCTTGCCGCTCTGCGATTTCCGTTGCCCGCCGCTCGACAAGCGGATCAGCGCCCGAGTGGATTGCGGTCTTGAGCTTCGCCGCCTCGATGCGTGCCCGCGTCGGCCCCCACGCGGGATAGCCCATGGGGAGCGTCAGGCGACGCTGCTTGCGGTCGGCAATGTAGTTGAGCACCCAGGACTTCGCGTTTGACGTGACGCGAAGTGCGAACCCGATCGGCGCCTTCGGATGCGAGTCGAAGTAGAGCCGCTGCCCCTCGTCAGGGTGTGCCACGTCGCGAACAAAACGATCATCCAGGCGGTACTTCATTGCGGAGTCCCCGAGTCCGTGTCATGGCGCCGTGTCATTGTGACACGGCGATACCGCGACGGTAACGAGTGTCTCTCAATGTCCCCGTGTGTGCAAGTGTTTCTCTTATTTACCAGTGACTAACCTTGCATGACACGTTCAAAATCATGGGGTTATGCCGGGAGCCGCAGGGGATTGAAAATCCCCGTGTCGGCGGTTCGATTCCGTCCTCGGCCACCATTAAAACAAGCAGTTAGCTGCTTCTTTCGCTTAGTCCCCTCGCCAGTGCTCGCTTCGGTGCCCGTTCGGTGCCCGTGCCTACTTTGGGCGTCGTTCCGAGCATCTCAGTTCGGGACGATCATAAGTCGCGCTTACTCGACGCGAAGTTGTAGTGCGGGCCAGGATCAGATGCTGGGCGCCTTCACTGCGAGCGCCGGCGAGTAAGCCCAGATTTCCGCCCAGTGATTACTCGGCCGGATTGCCTTCATGTGGCGGCATGAGTCCCAGTCGCAGAGCACCGCCTCTCAACACCTCTGATTCGGTCTCAATTCGAATCCGAATCCACCCTTCCTTTTCAATGAGTACCGGCGACAGTGTCACGGCCACGCGGGCGATCTGGGCAGTTTCATGCGCATCTACACCAATCTCGCGGCCCTGTCTGGCTATCGCTCCCTCTGCCAGCGCGGCGTCGTCGACTTCTGACGAAGCCACGACCTGATCATCTTTGTATATTCGCAAGACCATTCGCCCAAAAGGACGGCTCCACGGAGTGAGGATGGTGGTCCAGATTGCCAGCCGCGGTAGAAGTACAGGCAACTTCGGGACTAGGAGCTCGTCGATGTAAACGCCCCAAAACATGAATTTGCCGCTGTTGTCTTGCCTTATGTCATCTGCAAAGACAGAAAAGGCGTACCGATCGATCGCCTTTAGAGGCACGCTGGGGGCATCGGCTTCGGGGTTGCTGTTCATCGGCTTGCGCTCCTACGCTGCTGCGTAACTAGCGCCGGCACGCCGAGAGCTCGTTACCAACATAGGAAAGAAATCTGCCGCATTACCAGGCCGCACGACGACTATTTGGACCGGCGCTCTGGGATGCGCCTTCGGAGCCTGGGGGGCGGCCGCTTCCATTTCTTCCAAGGTGATCGCCCGTTGTCCAAGTGCACGAGTAAGTGCGCGCGCCTGGACCCGGTCCGGCTCTGACATTTCTGGCCAAATCGCATCCAGTTCAAGCAGTGCTGCTTCTTCGTCATCCTCAATGCCTTGTTCGCGAGCGCGAACCTTTTGGGCGAGGAGCCGTGCGTAGGTTTTCAAGTCAGCGGACATGGCGCATCCAGGAATGTTGAGTCGCTTCCACGGCGACTTCGTATCGATCAAACGAACAGGTGTACGCAGGCTCCACCAGATAGTGATTCTCTCCGTTCTGCCTGTGGGATAGATCGGGGTCAAGTTGCTCTGATTCAATATGAAACACAGTCAAAGTGGGGTCATCTCCGCCATATTCGGGGGGCAAACGAAAGGGAGCAATCTTTTGTGGATCATCTGCCGCTGACATGCCTCCACCGCCGGGTCTAACTTGGCCGTCCACGACTTCGACATCACCCTTCCCGTCTTGGTTCTTGATCCGAACAGCAAGTCCGAAAGCCTTGCCCTTTAGTAATGCGGGCAAACCGTCTACCGTTGCTCGCATGCCGCGATACAGCCTCATCCTGATTAACCATAGCCCTGATTCTGCGAGTGTGCCACTTTCTGATTCTTGCTCGAAAGGTGAAAAATTCCTAGGGCGCTGGCGGACCCGCGCGGTGAACGTCGGGAGGAGCGCCGCGGCTTGCGCGTCGCCAACAGGCAGCGAGGTAACGAGCTCCTATGTCGCAGCACCGGTCGGAGGCGTAACGTTGCCCCCCGGAGCGGAGAAGTTGAGGCGAACATGAAACGAGCCATTAGCTGCGTCTTCGCTGCATTTCTGACAACGGCGGCGATCCAATGCAACAAAGCTTCGGCCGCGGAAGAGCAAACTACGCCGGAGCAATTCCAAGATACTGCGGAACTGTTCGGCAGGTGCGCGGGTGTCTGGCGGTTGTTTGCTGAAGTGGACACGGGCAATGACAAGCTAGCCTCCGCCAAGCAGTCTCGCGGGTTAGAGATGGGAGCCATCACAGCCTCATCATGGGCGTTCGCAATGCGATACCAGCTTGTGAATCCTGACAAGCCACCGCGCCCGATTGGTCACTTCAAACAGCGAGCGGAGTCGCTGCGAGACCGGCAGCGAACGGCACTGTTAGCCATGTTCGAGTCAGGAGAGGGTGAACAGGTTAAAGCTGAGGTCCAGTTGTGCCAGTACGTTCGCGAGAGTCAGCAAGAGATTCTTGACTCGATCCGCGACACGGCGGATTCCCAGTAACCGTAGGGCCTCGCATGCCCCTACTTGCCTCTGCCTTGTTGGGGCGCCGGTTGGTGCCGGCTGACCGGCCAGCAGAGTCATTCGCGCGCGCGTAGTGGTTGGCAAAGTGGTTCCCCGCCTTTACCGTTGCATATCCCTCACGCCTTTTATGGGCAGACAAAACTCAGATGCGTCTGTATCGCTCTACAGTAGATGCGCCGATGACCGACGGCGTCGGGGCTGTTTTCCGCCCGTTCTTTTAACCAAACAATCAGATTCTTTCGCGCACGCGTGGAATCGCGCGGCCTCCCTCGGGCGGTCTAATTCTTCCGCAGGTACGTCGTAACCGAATTCGCCGGGCCACGCACCGCCACGGCAAGGGCTCGACCGTCTCCATAAGTGGCGAAGTCCGTACCGACCGCCTTGCCCGCGTAGCTTCCATCCGATGGTCCGCAGCTCGAAGCGGTCACGCTGACGTTGTACGCATTGATTCCGGCGATCGGCGTGAACTGGCCAGAGAAGCGGCAGGGCCCATCCTGGCCGGTCAGTGCGCCCGAGCTGCTAATGGTCGCCGTGATAGTCGAAGTGCCGGAAACCTCGGAATACGTGCCGGCGATAGCGGACAGCGATGCAGCCCGGGTGCTTAGGCCCTCATAGCGAAACGTATAGGCGCCCGAGTCATTCGCGCCCGAGTAGGTGCCGGTAATGAAGTCCGCCGCGCGCGCACTGCCCGTGCCGGAGACCGTCGAACTACTGCTGCCGTTGGCAAAGACGAGCCCTGCAACGGTTTGCCCGGTCAGATTGAAAGAAATGCCGTTCCCGCTGGCCGCATAAGTTCCGAAGTAGCCGGCGTTATCGGGGACCATCAGGGTTGCTGTGCCACTCGGTTCTAGCAGCACGTACGCATCGAGGACTTGCCCTGTCTGATTGGACCGCGCTGTACCGCTATACGCGCCTGCGATGGTCGCTGGAGTGGGGGTCGACGTTTGGCCGCAAGCTAGGTCTTGCACGCCGACTAGCTTCTGAATCGGTATTGAGCCAGCACCGAAGCCCGACCCGTCAGTGAATCGTAGCGTCCCCGAATAGTCGACCACGGCACGATCGCAGCCCGAGAACGTGAACTTCAGCGTGCCCCAAGAATAGGCGAGGTTTGTCGCCGGATCGAACCCCCCGAATCGCATGCCTTGGTAGTAGCTCACGGGGCCAGACACGACGCCGGGACTTGTCTCTGTCAGTAGCCCCGTCACCCACACGGGCGCACCGGTGGCCGTATAGGTGTACCAACTGGCAGCGATGGTGGCGGGTGACACGACAGTGAGTTCGAAGCCGTGGCCAGACTGCGATGGGTTGTACCAAAGGCCCGACACTCCGCGATCTATGGCGTAGTTCGGCGGCGATGCGCAGGCTAAGCAAACCAACGCAACAAGGTGAATTGCACGCATTCGACTACTCCGCAGAAACTGCCGCTAGATTAGGGGCCCTGACGGCATTGAACCGCCCCGGGATTTGTGGAGGCTATTCGGTTTGACTAAGGTAGCTACCTCGACGCCGTGACTGTTGCGTCCAAGAAACCAACGTTCCCGCCATTCAACGGCCGCTCTGCGGCTCTGATGACATGCAGTCTGAGAACGTCTTTTCCTGGCCGAAAGCGGACTCCTAGTCCTGTGATCAACACCAGCGCGCCAGTCAGCCCGTTCCGGACCCGGTGATCAACTCAACCGGAATTCGCAGAGAGGCTTACGGCTAGTCTACGCGAGGGCCTTCAGCCCCTTGTTCTTGACCAAATTAAGCAGCTTCAGCGCTGCGCCGTCCGGCTTCTTTTCGCCACGCTCCCACTTGCTAACGCTGCTCTTGTCCACATTCAGATAGGTCGCGAAAACGGGCTGAGATACGCGCTCCCCTTTGCGAATCGCAGCTATTTCCTTGGGTGCAAGGGCCATCACGGGAGTGAGACAAAGCGCGTCGAACTCGCGCATCGTTGCCTTGCTCACCAGGCCCTCGCGATGCAAGCCGTCCACCGTCTCGTGAATAGCGGCCAGGATCGCGCTCGGCGCCTTACGCACCATAGGCTTCTTCATCGCTTTGGCAGCCAAGATCGCATTGCGCGCGACGCGCCCAACCGGCTTCTTCATCGCCTTCGGCGCCAAGTCCGCGCCCCGTGCCTTACGGATTGCTGGCTTCGTCATCGTCTTCATCGCTCTCAACCTCGATCAGTTCGCCGGTGGCCACGGCGGCGTTCACCTTCGCGGCCGGCCATGCCGCGTACAACCTGGCCAGTTTCTTGAACGCCTGCAGCTCGTCCGGGCCGATGTTGGCCCTCTCGTTCTTGGCGAACCCATACACGAAGAAGGCGTGGCCTTCGTGCTTGTAGAGAATCACGGTTCGGAAGCCTCCGGACTTTCCACCGCCGTCGCGGGCAACGCGCTGCTTGAACACGCCTCCCCCGAGGTCTGCGTCGGCTTGGCCGGTCATCACGTCGTTTGCCGCGTCGCGAATATCCGCATCGGTCAGGTCGTGCTTTCGGGCAAATCGATCGAAGACCTTCGACTTCAAAATGCTCACGAACCACGTCCTTTGTCTTGGCACAAAGTATAGCACTGCGTCCTACACTTTCAACCGGCAAGAAACGGAGCGTACTGGGCCAGTGCTGGGGCTCCTACACGGAATGCGGAAGCAAAGTTTGCGGGCGTGAGGGGCGCGACTTCGGTACACCACAGGTACAGTGGTGAGCTTCAGGGGCCTCCGTCAAACACCGGTAAGCTACTGACGTTCAACTCTTTTTCGCTCCGCCAAGCTACGCTCCATATACCTTTAAATATCATTAACTTGCGGTGTTAAACGCCAATTGAAAATCCCCGTGTCGGCGGTTCGATTCCGTCCTCGGCCACCACTAGATCAACACGTTAGCGCTTGGTTGCGCTAGACCCCTTGCGAGCTCAATTGCTGGTGCCCGTTAGGTGCCCGGGTGGTAGCGGTGCAGGTGTCACACCGGCCGGTGCCGTCACACGGCGCGGTCGGGTAATCCCCTCGGGGTTTGAAGAACAAAAAAACGGGCGGCCAATGGCCGCCCGTTTTTCAAACTCGCGCCCCGTTTCCGGGGCGCATCACCAGGTGAATCAGCCCTGGCGACGGATCGCTACGAAGCCGACCAGACCGATCATTAAACCGAGCAGCAGCAGGCCACGCAGATCCAGGCTCGGGATCGGCAACGGCGCACCCACGAGCAACGGCGCACCCACGAGCACCGAAATGCTCAGCGCGTTGTTCGTGGTCACCGGATCGGTCGTCGTCGAACTGGTGTTGGCGAGGACCGAGGAGGTGCCGACCGAGTTGCTGTACGCGGTCACCGCCAGCGTGCGCACAGCACCGGGTGCGGTGCCGCCGGCCCAGGTGCAGGTGATCACGCCAGACAAACCGACCTGCGGACTGGTGCAAATCGCACCCGCGCTTGCGGCCAGTGAGCTGAAGCGGAAGTCCGGGCTCAGGGTGATCGTGATCTGCACGTTTTGCGCGTCGTTGGGTCCGAGGTTGGTGCTGGTCGCGGTTAACACCACCGGGCCGTTGACATTGACCTGTGTGGCCGACGAGGTCAGCGCCAGGGACAGATTCGCCGATATCGTCACCGTGGTGGTGGTCGTTGCGGTGTTCGGCACGATCGGATCCGGAGACGCCGATGTGGCCGTCGCCGTTGCCGTGATCACAGTTCCATTCGGGGTCGCCGCCGCCACCAGAACCACGATCGTCGCGGCACGCGGGGTGCTTGAGATCAAACTGCCGGTGAACGTACAGGTGATCGTCACGCCACCGGTGCAGATACCGCCACCTGCCGCCGAACCCGAGACGAAGCTGGTGTTCGCCGGGGTCGGGAGGGTCACCACGATTCCGGTGGCATCGCTGGGTCCGGCATTCGACACCGTCGCCGTGTAGGTCAGGTTGGTGCCTGCCGTGACTGGATCGGGGGCATCGGTCAGGGTGATGGTCAGATCCGCCGAGGCATTGATGACCGCAGTGGTTGCCGTGGCCGTGTTCGGAGTGGTCGGATCCGTGGTCGCCGACGTTGCCGTTGCGGTCGCACTCAGGCCTGCCGTTTGCGCCGAGCTGACCAGAACCACGATGGTCGCGATGCGAGTCCCGGTCGGAATGGTCACGCCAGCGTAGGTGCAGGTCAGCGTGGTGGTTCCGGTGCAAATGCCACCCGCACTCGGCGCCGCTGAGACGAAACTGGTACCGGCCGGCAGCGGCAGGCTGATGACCACGTTCTGCGCGTCAGACGGACCCGTGTTGGTCACCGTCGCCGTGTAGGTCAGGTTGGTACCTGCCGTGACCGGATCGGGGGCGTCGGCCAGGGTGATCGTCAGGTCGGCGGATGCCGCCAGCGTGTCGGAATCGGTCGCGCTGTTGTTGCCCGGGGTTGGATCGGTCACCCCGGCCGGTGCCGTCACCGTGGCCGTATTCGATAGCGTGCCGGCCGCTGCCGCGGAAATGCTGCAGCTCGCGGTGTAGGTCGTGCTGCCGCCAGAGGGCAAATTGACCGTGTCGCTGATATTGCCGCTGCCGGCCGCGGTACAGCTGCCACCGCCAGCGCCCACACAGGTCCAGGTGCAGGTCAGGGATGCGGGGAAGGTGTCAGCGACGGTTGCGCCGATCACTGAACTCGGTCCCGCATTGCTGGCAACGATCGTATAGGTCACTGAGGCGCCCGGTGTTGCCGTGGTCACGCCGTCGGTCTTGCTGATCGCAAGATCGGCGTTCGGCGTCAGCGTGTCGGTATCGGTGGCGCTGTTGTTAGCCGGATTCGAATCAATGAAGCTGCCGCTGACGGTAGCGGTGTTGACCAAGGAGCCGGTTGCCGTCGACGCGATCGTGCAGATCGAGGTGTAAGTGACGCTGCCACCCGCGGGCAGGTTCACGGTGTCGTTGATGTTGCCGACGAACGGCCCGGCGGTGCAGGTGCCACCGCCGGCACCCGCACACATCGTGCTGACGCTCGAGCAACCCGCCGGGAAAGTATCGGCAACCGTGGCGCCAGTGACCGGATCCGGCCCGGCATTGCTGGCCGTGATCGTGTAGGTCACGGTGTTCCCCGGCACCGCCGTGGCCACGCCATCGGTTTTGGTGATCGCCAGATCGGCCGACAGCGCACGGCAGGCAGTCACGGAAACGTCATCGACCGCCAGTCCGCCGAAGTTGATCGTGGTGTCGCTGTCGACATGGAAACGCAACTGGGCATTCGCCAGGCCGGCCAGAGAATCGGCCCGACCGCTGCGCACACTCCAGCCCGAGCTCGCACCGATGTTTACGGCCGGATTCCCCGGTGCATTGGTCATGGTCGCGTCGAGGAATTCGAACAGGCGCACCGGCGTCAAGCCGCCCACCTGCTGAGCGTCGACAAAGAGGTGATCGAAACTCGCGCTCTCCATCTGATAGCGCTGCGCCCAGGTCACCATGACCGGTGCCGTGAGACCGCTCAGGTCGATCGCCCCGGAGAGCAGATCCTGGGAACTTGACGCATTGTAGGTGCCGGTCAGATCAGTCTTCCAGCAATTGACGCCGCTGTTGCAGGTAGTGAAGGCCGCGAGTGGATTCGCCGTTGTCGTCGCCGCCAGTGTCGGCGTTCCGAGTGCCCACTCATCGGCCGTGCCGCTATGGGTGAACAGCCCGGCGCCCGCTTCGAAGTCGGTGGTCAGCACCGTTGTCGGCGTAGATCCGGCTGCACAAACGGGCGGCGGCGGCGCTTCGCAGATACGCAGGCTCCATGCCGTCAGGGTGCCGCCACTGGCATTGGCGATGTCATCGCGAAGATCGAGCGTCCAGGTGCCGCCGGCGTTCTCGCCGTCGAACCAACTCATGCGATAGGCAAGTTCAGGCTTGACTTGAACATTGCCCAACACCGTGAACCCCGGCGGAATCGCTGCCTCGTCGTCGAAAGTGATATCCATCATGGTCTGGCCGCCGGTGCCAGTCGCACCGATATCGGTGAACACGCCGTTGTCGTTGCCGGCCGGCGAGCGCAGATGCGCGTCGATGTCTGCCATCAGCGTGTGATTCAGGACGATGCTCAGATCGACATCCGCAATGCGCGGGTTGCCCGGCACAGTGATCGTCGAACTGACCAGGCCGGTCCCCGGGCCGATCGTCTGCGGCACATTGGTCGAGGTATAGGTGGTGCAATTGACGCCCTCGTTGGCGGCCGGGTGCACGCTGACACTGAGGTGGTAGGTCGCAGTGGCTCCGCCAACCGCAGCGCTCGCGGAATCGACGAAAGCGAAATAGGTACCCGCGGTCTTGACCGTGAAGAACATCGCCTCGGACGGGCGATTCGGGACTGGAAGCGCATCGCCCGTACCCGCATCGTCGACCACCAGAATCTGGTTGTTGGCATCGCCGAACAGGGCAAAGCCGAGGCGACCGTTCCAGATGGTGCCGTCACGTTCCGGATCCAGGTCGAGTCCGAGATACACCGAGTCGCCAGCGTTCAGCGCCAGGCTGAACCAATCCTGTTCGGTGGCAGCAGCCGGGTTGCGCGCGCCGCTGACCCAGCCGCTGGCCGGAAGCACGTTTGCGGTCACCGACGTATCATTGCCTTCCACCTCAGGCGTCGGCGCACCGCTCTGCACGCGCAGGTGCAGCTCATAGGGGCGTTCGCTGGTGGTGCCGGCGGTAAAATCGTTGATGCGGATGAAATAGGTGCCGGTCGTCGGGATAGCGGCGCCAGCAACGGACGAGGACAGTCCAGCAAAGGAACCATTGTCATCGTCGAACTCGATGGTCGTGGTGCCATCGGAAGCCAGCAGGGTGATCTGGCTGTCGGTGCTGCTGCCGGCCGAGAACGAGGTCATCGTCGCGGCGTAGACACGATCCCCGGCCGTGGCCGTGAACGAGTAGAAATCAATATCGCCGTTCGGGAACAGGTTGCCTCGGACGACGAGACTGCTGCCGGCGAGCGGCGAGGCGGCGGGGAAGGTGCCGTTGGGCTCGACTTCGTCAGCGTAGGACTGCCCGAGCGGATCAGTCGGGGCGTAGATGGAAGCGGTCGCGGGCGTGGCGGCGCGAGCCGGCGCCTCGCCTTTGACGTCGGTCGTGACCAGAGCCGATGAAAATTCGGTGATGACCTTGTTCGAGACGTTGTTCGGGGCTTTGGCCGCCAGCGCCAACGGAGCGCCGAAGGCACCAAGCAGCACGCTGGCACCGGCGGTGATCACTGCGCAAGAAAACCAGGACCGGCGTGCGCCAATCTTCCTCAGTTTCATGAATATCCCCTGTCAACGATGGCTCACGAACCCAAAACGGCGGCTTTGCAGCCACTCTTGAGCGCAGTCTCACAGAGGCGAGACTAGGGCGCTCCCATGAGGGTGTCCAGATGTAAATCGAAGCTAGCTGGCCGCGCAAACCGCGCGCAAACTCGGGACACCCATGATTTGAATAGGTCGTCCGCGCGCTACGTCGTTGTTTTCATGGGGTTTCGCAGCGACAGTCTGATGGGTGCCGCGGCTCGCACGATTTGATGGGTGTCCCGGTTAGCGCGGTTCCTCGGTTTTCCCGCGGGCAAGCGGCTGCTCTCGAAGTGGCACCGCGATCGGCCCGATGCGGTGTGCGTCGCGACCGAAGGTCCGTTGGGCTGGTCGGCCGTTCGGACCGCCAGGCGCCTCGGCATTCCGGCAGCGACGGGGTTCCACACCCGCTTCGACGAGTACGTCTCGCACTACGGCGCCGGGTTCCTGGCACCGGTGGTGCTGGCCTGGCTGCGTCGCTTCCACAACCGGGCGCAATCCACCGTGGTGCCGACGCTGGAACTGGCCGATTTCCTGCGCCAGCGCGGCTTCGCGCGGGTCGAAGTGATGCGGCGTGCCGTGGATACCCAGTTGTTCGATTCCTCGCGCCACGACCTGCGCCTGCGCGAGGCGTGGGGCCTGCGCAGCGACCAGGTCGCCGTGATCTACCTCAGTCGCATCGCGCCGGAGAAGAACCTAGGACTCGCGGTGCGCGCGTTCCGCGCGATCCAGCAGCGGCAGCCGGATGCGCGTTTCGTCTTCGTCGGCGATGGGCCCGCGCGCGCCGCGCTCGAAGCGGCGAACCCCGACTTCATCTTCACCGGCGTCCAGCACGGCGCGACGCTGGCCGCGCACTTTGCGTCCGCCGATCTGTTTCTGTTCCCGTCGCTGAGCGAAACCTTCGGCAACGTCACGCTCGAGGCGATGGCGAGTGGCGTGGCCCTGGTCGCCTACGACTACGGTGCCGCGCGCGAGCACGTCCGCCGCGACATCCACGGCGCCAGCATCGCCTGCGGCGACGAAGCCGGATTCGTGCACGCAGCGACCGCCCTGGCGAGCGACGGGCGGCACCGCACCAGTCTGTCGCGCGCCGCGCGCGCGCGCGGCCGAGCTCAGCCCGGCCGCCGCGCATCGCAACTTTTCCGAACTGCTCTGCCGCCTGGCACCACGGCAGGTCGCATGACGATGCGCTCGCATCCTTCCCGCCTGCACCTGCGCGATGCGTCGGTGTGCCTGGCCTGCAGTCGCTGGGGCCGGCGTCAGCACGTGCGCCGTTTCTTCGCGGTGGTCAGCCGCCTCGGCGACGGGGCGCTGTGGTACACGCTGATGCTCGCCATCGTCTGCGTCGACGGCCTCGATGGCCTGCGCGCCTCGGCGCACGTGGCGGCCACCGGTCCCGTCGCACTGCTGATGTATCGCTGGCTGAAGCGCTGGACGCGGCGGCCGCGCCCGTTCGCGGCCGACCGTCGAATCTTCGCGCTGGTGCGACCGCTCGATGGGTTCAGTTTTCCGTCGGGCCATACGCTGCACGCCGTGTCGTTCAGTGTCGTGGCCATCGCACACTACCCGGCGCTCGCATGGCTGGTGGCGCCGTTCACGCTGTGCATCGCGGCTTCGCGTGTGGTGCTCGGCCTGCACTACCCGAGCGACGTATTGGCCGCGACCGGCATCGGCCTCGTCCTGGCCAGTCTCTCGCTTTGGATCGCGCCGGGTGCGGCAGGCTTCTCGGGCTGACGCGTCCCTCGGGTGCCGCGCGGCCTACGCAGCGCTCGCCGCCAGTTTCCGGTACAGCTGCTCGACCCGTTGCACGAGGACCGGGGACGACCACGTCGCCGCGTCGTGCGCGCCGGCCCGCTACATCCGGTCCAGCCGCGCCGGATCGCGCAGCAGTTCGTCGACCTGCGAGGCGAAGTGCTCGACGGATTCTTCGGCGATGCTGGCGCTGCTCGCGTCGCGCAGCACCGAGGCCGTCCCCATCACCGCGGTCGACACGATCGGTACGCCCAGCGCCATGGCCTCGACCAGCACCAGTCCCTGGGTTTCGGTCGGGGACGCGAACACGAAGATGTTGCCGGCGCGATAGCAGTCCAGCAGCGCGCCGCGCCGATCGAGATCGCCGAAGAATCGCACCTGCGCGTCGATGCCGAGCAGCGCCGATTCTGGCCCGCTGCGCATGCCGCGGTGCTGACGGAAATCGTCGCGATCGCGGCTCGCGGCACCCGCGTCACCTTCATCCCCGGCAACCACGACGTGCGATTGCGCGGCCTGCACGGCCAGCGCATCTCCGGTGTCGACGTGCGGCTGCGCGACGAGTACGACGCCGAAGCAGGCGGCCGACGCTGGCTGACGTGGATCGGCGAGCACAGCCACCGCGGCCTGCTCTGGTGCAACCGCAGCCTGGACCGCGCGCGCCGTTCGATCGGGATGCCGTACCTGCCGTTGTCGATCGTGACCAAGACCCGGATCGCCGCGGCGATGACCTTCATCGCGCGCTACGAGCAACGCGTCGCCGTCGACTGCGCCGAGGTGGGCTTCGACGGCCACATCTGCGGCCACATCCATTTCGGCAACGTTCGTCGCATCGGCGCGGCGCTTTACCTCAATACGGGCGTCTGGGTCGAGCACTGCACCGCGTTGGTGGAGGACGACGCCGGAACCATGCGCTTGCTGCACTGGAACGAACATCGCACCGAACTGGCCTCGGCCACCGGCGACCAGCTCGTGCCGGACGCGAACGTGCCGCTGTCCTACGCCTCGCTGTCACCGACGCGGGCGGCGGCGGCGCGCGCGCGGATTGCGCTGGTGGCGTGACGCGACGCCAGATATCGTTGCCGTCGCGCCGGACGCACCCGCGTCAGATCGAGCCGGATCAGGCCGTCGACGCTGTCGCCGAAGCCCGGATCGACACCGAACGCGAGGAACTCGACGCCGCCCGGTTCGCACACGTCGACATACTGCTTGTAGAGCATCGGCAGGCGCGCGCCGAGTGCGTCGAGCTGGCGCCGCAGCACCTGCATCGCGGCGTCGGCGTCGAGCGCGCCGAAATCGGGCGCTGCGCCTGCGAAACGGAACGGCGTCGCGGCGCGCACCAGGCCGTGTGCCTGCGCCTCGCCGTGATAGCGACTGTAGTAGCTGACGATCCACTCGCGCGCGGCGCGCGGCAACGAGGCGCTGATCGAGACCGGGCCGAACAGGTAGCGAATGTCCGGGTGCTGGCGCAGTCACGCGCCGATTCCGCTCCACAGGTAGTCGAGGCTGCGCGTGCCCCAGTAGCGCGGCGCGACGAAGCTGCGGCCGAGCTCGACCCCTTGCGCGATCGTCGGCGCCAGCCGCGCGTCGAGGTCGAACAGGCTGGCGCAATACAGCGCCTCGCGGCCACGCGCCTCGATCGCGGCCTGGCACGCGACGGCGCGGTAGGCGCCGGCGATCTCGTGTGCCTGTCCGTCCCACAACACGATGTGGTCGTACCAACTGTCGAAGCGATCGGTGTCCATGCGCTTGCCGGTGCCTTCACCGACCCGCCGGAAGGTCGACTCGCGCAGCCGCGCGATCTCGCGCAGCAGCGCCGAGTCGGTGGCGAGGCGGCCAGCATGGATGCGCTTGCCGTCGGCCGTCTCGCCCAGCAACGGCAACGCGTCGAGATCGGCGCGCACGCGTCGCACGCAGGGCCGGTGCACGATCGGCGCCTGGCGCGCGCGCCACGCGTCGCCACGTCGACCGAGCGTGTACAGCGCGTGCTGCACCACTTGCGAGCGACCCTGCCCCGCGTCCGGCGCGATCTCGTCGACCGCGCAGGCCGCGCCGATGCGCAGCACCAGGCGCGTGCCCGGCCGTGAGCGCAGTTCACGCGGCAGCAACGTGGTGCCGAGCGGCTTGAACAGCAATGAGGCGCCGTAGAACAGCACCGAGTTGCGGCCTTCGATCCGCACCGGCAGTATCGGCGCACCCGCGCGCCGCGCCATGCGCAGGAAGCCGTCGCGCCACGGGGCGTCGCGCAGGCCGCGCCAGGTCAGGCGCGACCCTTCGGCCGCCGGGAACACGATGACGGCGGCTTCGCTGTCGAGCGCAGCGGCAAGATCGCGCAGCCGTGCCGAGCCGGCGTGGCCGCCGAACGTCGGCACGGGCAACAGCAGGTCGGACAAACCGTCGACCGCGAGCAGCAGATCGTTCGCGACGATCCTGACGTCTGGCCGCACGCTGCCGACGCAGGCGAGCAGCGCCAGCGCATCGAGTCCGCCGAGCGGATGATTCGCGACAATCACGACGCAGCGGGGACGGTGCTTTGGATTTCCTATCCCTAGATCGAGGCATGAAACGCGTGGAGTTTCTAGGGACATCACGCGAGGACCTGCATGCATTCCCGGCCAACGCCCGATCACGTATCGGGCATGAGCTATTTCTCGTGCAAGCAGGCGCCGAGCCGATCGACTTCAAGCCGATGCCAACGGTGGGTGCTGGCGTCTACGAACCTCGGGTGCGTGACGACATCGGTGCGTTTGGCGTTATCTACGCGGCAAAGTTCAGATCGGCCGTGTGCGTCCTGCACGCGTTCCGTCCTGCGCGCGTTCCAGAAGAAAACGCAGATGACTGCGCGTTCGATGGATCTTCGGCTCTGGGCACTTCATTGCGTTTCAAAGCCATCGGCATACAGCGCATCGGAATCCAAATAGCGCTCCAGCCTTAGTCGCATGTCAGGGTTGACCATGTCTTGTGTCCACACTTCGATCGCTGAAAAAGGCGTTATGGGTGTGGTTTGGCCGGCGTGGACGGCGAGTCCCGCAACCCAGTTCAGCGTTTCGGTGAAAGATCGAGCAACATCGCCCTGGTTCCAGTCCGTTTCGATGCCGTAGTCCAGTGGCGGCACAAGGCTGAAGTCAGTAAATTCCCACGGTTTCTGCGAGAAGTTGCTGACTGTCTGGCAGACCGCGTAACTGCTGGCCGCGATTCGCTGGATCAAGGGCCACACCGGGACGGTATCGTGGCCGCGCACGCTGAGTCTTTCGGAGCACCACCAGGCGGCGACGCCGACCCGTCCACTCGCTTCACCCAGGCCCCACATCGCCTGCCATAGATCGATACGATCAAAGATGGTGTGGGCCTCGAACGTTATTGGCGTGGTGGGGAATGCGTCCAGGTAAAACTGAAGGATTTGCACGTAGGCCGTAGTGAGTCGCGCGGGTGTATAGCCGGCGGTGGTGTAGGCGGCCTGATCAACTCGGCAATGGCCCTCAGCGCCATTGGTGGAGCAGGCGCCAGTGAAGTAGATGTGGCCCAGGCCAGGGTGGCTGTCGAAACGCGCGCCCAAAGCGTTCACCAGCAACTGTTTGGCGCTCAGGTAATTGGCGTCCCAGGCCAGACACATGGTAAAGCCCGGTTGGCCTCGGAAGGAAAACGGGAACAAAGCACAGGCAGATTTGACCGCGGGCGGCGCTTTGTCGCCATCAAGTATCATCAGCGCCACTTTGAGTCCCAAACTCTGCGCGCTGTCCAGGTTGAGTTGGATAGCGTTGAGCAAACAGTTGAGGTCATCGCCACACAAATTCCAAGGCAAGCGGACCAATACGCCTTCCTGGCCGGGGATCATCGGTGTCCTGGCAACCACATTGTCAGTCGGGGTTCGAACGGGACCGGCGCTTTCATAAACCCCAGCCGGATAGGCCTTGGCGGCCTGTAGGTCCGCCGCAGGCAACAAGGTCCAGGCCCACAGGGCCAGGCTCAACGCGAATCTCATCAGGTATTCCTTGAACTGCTGTCTGGTAACTCCGCCTAAACGACTATGATGCGATTTGGTTGACACCTATGTAAGCGCCTGCTGACGACACCTAGTCCTGCATGATCGACTTGACGCAGCCTGCTGCTCCTTTGGACTGGAGTAGCGGAGATGGCGGAGATCAAGTCGAGGGCGTTTTGGGAAGCGCACGTTTCCGCGTGCGAGGCGAGCGGTTCGAAGCGGGCGGCATATTGCCGGCGACATGAGTTGAACTACTGGACGTTCAATGAGTGGCGGCGACGACTGGGATCGACGGCTGCAATGGCAGGTGCGTCGCGCCAGGCGCTGGTGCCGGTGATGGTTTCGTCAGCGCGACCGACCGCGGGAACGCTTGAGTTGTGCGTCGGTGCTCAAGTGAGGCTGTCGCTGCCGGCGTCGGTGGATGCGGCGTGGCTGGGCGCGCTGTTGCGGTCGGCCGCGGCGTGTTGACGCCGACCGGTTGGTTCCTGGCGACGGCGCCGATCGACTTGCGCTGCGGCGTGGATCGGCTGCTGGTGAGTGTGCAGTCGCTGTTTGGTCACGATGCGTTTGCCGGTGGCGCCTACGTGTTCCGCAATCGCAGCGCGACGCGGATCAAGGTGTTGCTGGCGGATGCCACCGGTGTGTGGCTGTGCACGCGTCGATTGCAGTCGGGGCGCTTCGTTTGGCCGCGTGCTGGGGAGG
>JBKJTK010000413.1:0-10335 GCA_046590875.1 Chiayiivirga sp. | reverse complement strand
CCGGCGCGGAACGCGTCGGCGACATAGAAAACACGCTCGGGACCGGGTTCCCTCAACTGGCGTCTGAGTTCAAAAAGGTCGTCCTCGTTCT
This sequence comes from Chiayiivirga sp., assembly GCA_046590875.1. Classification (GTDB taxonomy): domain Bacteria; phylum Pseudomonadota; class Gammaproteobacteria; order Xanthomonadales; family Xanthomonadaceae; genus JALCLA01. Next base: position 10,244 of record JBKJTK010000413.1, on the reverse strand, counting down.
TGAGATCGATGCCCGTCGGATCGAGTCCGACCTTGCCGGTTTCCAGTCCCCGCAACGCCTTCTGCAGCGATTCCGGGAAGCTGCGTCCGATCGCCATCACCTCGCCTACCGACTTCATCTGCGTCGTCAGACGCGCATCGGCGGCGGGAAACTTCTCGAACGCAAAACGCGGAATCTTGGTGACGACGTAGTCGATCGTCGGCTCGAACGAGGCCGGCGTCGCACCACCGGTGATCTCATTGCGCAATTCATCCAGCGTGTAACCCACGGCAAGCTTTGCGGCGACTTTTGCGATCGGGAATCCGGTTGCCTTCGAGGCCAGTGCCGAGGAACGCGACACGCGCGGGTTCATTTCAATTACTACGACTCGCCCGTCCTGCGCATTGATGCCGAACTGCACGTTGGAGCCGCCGGTGTCGACGCCGATCTTGCGCAGCACCGCAATCGACGCATCGCGCAAGCGCTGGTATTCCTTGTCGGTCAGCGTCTGCGCTGGCGCCACCGTGATTGAGTCTCCGGTGTGCACACCCATCGGATCGAAGTTCTCGATCGAACACACGATGATGCAGTTGTCCGCGGTGTCGCGGACCACTTCCATCTCGAACTCCTTCCAACCCAGCACCGATTCCTCGACCAGCACTTCTGTCGTGGGTGAAAGTTCCAGACCGCGAGTGACGATCTCGATCAGTTCCTCTCGGTTGTAGGCGATGCCGCCCCCACTGCCGCCGAGGGTGAAGCTGGGGCGGATGATGGTTGGATACCCGACGCGGGTCTGGATATCGATCGCCTGTTCCAGCGTTCTGGCGACTTCGGCCTTCGGGCAATCAAGCCCGATCTCCTTCATCGCGATCCGGAACAGTTCTCGATCCTCGGCCATGCGAATGGCCTCGCGCGATGCGCCGATCAACTCGACGCCGTATTTTTCCAGGATGCCTTCGTCGGCTAAATCAAGCGCGCAGTTGAGTGCGGTCTGCCCGCCCATGGTCGGCAACAACGCGTCGGGGCGTTCCTTCGCGATGATCTTCTCGACCGTGGCGCGATTGATCGGCTCGATGTAGACCGCGTCCGCGGTTTCCGGATCGGTCATGATCGTGGCCGGATTCGAGTTCACCAGGATCACCCGGTAACCCTCCGCCTTGAGCGCCTTGCAGGCCTGCGCGCCCGAATAGTCGAACTCGCAGGCCTGGCCGATCACGATCGGACCGGCGCCAATGATGAGGATGGACTGGATGTCGGTGCGCTTTGGCATGGTGGTCTTGTTTCAGGCCGCGAATGAACGCGAATGCACGCGAATGGGAGCGACTTCAGATTGGGCTGGCATCGTCATGATCAAGCACGATGCGTTTGAAACCGAGTTTCGGGGTTCCGAAGTTCAGCAGAAGCCCGACCGTCGTACCGCTGGCACGCAAATAATTCATGACTTGCGCCTGATGTTCCATGCTTAGTGCGGAGACTGCCTTGATTTCGATGATCAACCGGCCCTCCACCAGAAAGTCCGCGAAATAAGAGCCAATCAGACGCTGCCGGTATGTCACCGGCAGCGCCTTCTCCCTCTCGAAGCGAATGCCGTGCGCATCGAGTTCCAAGGCCAATGCATTGGCGTACACGGACTCGAGAAAGCCGATCCCGAGCGCGTTGCTCACGGCGATGGCACAACCGATCACACGCTCGGACACTCTTGGCGCATTCGCGTTCATTCGCGTTCATTCGCGGCATTCTTAAAGTTCTACGGCGTGGCGCCGATGTGCTTGTCGAGGAATTTCTCCATCTCGTTGTAGAGATCGACCTGGTTCTGGAAATCGTAGAAGCCGTGCGCTTCCTTGCTCTCGACGATATCGATCTCGGGCGGACGGCCCGCATCGATCAGGCCTTTCTTCAGCGAGCGGTACTGCGACATCGGTACGCGCACGTCCTTGGCGCCCTGCACCAACATCACCGGGATCGTAATCTTGTCGACGTTGTACGCAGCCGACTGGGCCTGCTGATCGCCCACGGCCTCGGGCATCACGCGCTTGAGGAAGGCCTGGCCCTGATCGGTCTCGGGAATATCGCCGTCCTTGAACATCAGCGGCAGGCTGTAGACGCCAACGTAGCCGATGGTGCACTTGTACTTGTTGGGGTTGCGCACCACCGACTGCAGCGCGGCATAGCCACCGTAAGAGGCGCCGTAGGTGCAGATCCGGTTTTTGTCGACGATACCTTGCGCGATGGTCCAGTCCACCGCGTCGGTCATGTCGTCGATCATGGTCGTGCCCCAATTGCGATAGCCGAGTTTTTCGAACGCGTTGCCGTAGCCGCCCGAACCGCGGAAGTTCACCTGCAGCACGGCGTAGCCGCGATTGGCGAGGAACTGCACTTCGGGGTTGAAACGCCACTGGTCGCGCGGGCCGTGCGGGCCGCCGTGCGGATGCAGGATCAGCGGCAGGTTCTTGCCGTCGCTGCCGTGCGGGATGGTCAGATAACCGTGGAGCTTGACGCCGTCGCGTGCGGTGAGCGAGATCGGGCGCATCTCCGACATCAATTCTGGTTTGATCCACTTCATCGCGGCCACCAGGAACTTGGCCTGGTTCGTCTCGCGATCGAACAGGTAGTACGAGCCCGGGTCGACATCGCTATAGGTACGCACCAGGATGTGCCGACCATTCCTGCTGATGCCGCCGAAGCGCACCGCGTGTTTCGGGAAGGCCTTGATCAGGCCCGCATAGGCCTTGGACTCGGGGTGATCGACATTGACGAAATCGTAGCGCGGCAGGCCGTCAAGGTATTCGACCGCCAGCAGTTCGCGCTCGTCGCTGCTCAGCAGCGAGCCGTTCGGCCCGACGTTGGGGTTGCTGCCGAGCACTTTCTCGACCTGCGTTTCAGGGTCGACCAGCGACACGCGCTCGGGCTCGCCCTTGTCGCTGATCATGAAAATCACGTTCTTGTCGTCGCGGTCGAACATCATCGGCATCTGCGTCGAGCCTCCCATTTCGGTCTCGTGCACGGTGGTCCACTTGTCGCCGTCGCGGCGCAAGGTGACCGACTTGATGCCTTCGTCCTTTGAGCCGACCGCGTAACGCACCTGCTGCTTGCTGTCGAGCACGAATCCGCCGAAACGCAGCGGCGCGGTCGCCAACCTCGTGACCTTGCCGTTGTCAACATTCAGCTTGAAGAGAAAGGCTGTTTCGATCGAGCGCTGCACCAGCACGCTCTCTGGGTCATCCCAGGTCACGTCGACCATCTGGTAGAACCCGCCGTTCGGTATGTCGATACGCTTCGTGCCGTCGACGTTGCTGGCGTAGACGTCCGGCGTGCCGATGCGGAAATCGAACTTTCCGATCTTGCGCGAGACGTACATCAAGAAGCGCTTGTCCTGAACCCAACGCACGCTTTCGATGTGCTGGTTGGCGCCGTAGTCCCACTTGCCCACCAGCTTCATGTCGGAGGTCTGGAATGCGGCCAGCAAGGTGCGGTCGCCCTGCGGCACGGACACCGTGATGTATTCGCCGGTCGGCGACAGGGACACGCTGGTGAATTCGGGGTCCTTGAAGAAATCCCCGACCGGCAGGCGCTCGGCGCTCGCGCTAGATGCGAAAGCAAGCAGCGCGGCGGCCACCGCGGTTCGAAACAGACTGACGATCATGAGAATTCCTCTTGTGGATGAGTGGTGCGCGCAGCCTGCATGGCGGCGACGAAACGGTCGAACAGCGAAGCCACATCGTGTGGTCCAGGGCTGGCTTCGGGATGGCCCTGGAAAGAAAATGCCGGCGCGTCGAGGACTTCAATGCCCTGATTGCTGCCGTCGAACAAGGATCGATGCGTGACGCGCACATTGCCGGGCAAGCTGGCCTCGTCGACCGCGAAGCCGTGATTCTGGCTGGAGATCATCACGCGCCCGCTGACAAGGTCGATGACCGGATGGTTGGCGCCGTGGTGACCGAACTTCATCTTGAGCGTGCGACCGCCCACCGCAAGGCCGAGCAGTTGGTGCCCGAGGCAGATGCCGAACGTCGGAATCGACGCTGCGAGAATCTCGCGGATGGCAGCGATGGCGTAGTCGCAAGGCTCCGGGTCGCCGGGGCCATTGGAGAGGAACACGCCGTCGGGTTTTTCCGCCAGCACCTCGCGCGCCGGCGTTGTCGCCGGCACCACGGTGAGACGGCACCCGCGATCGACGAGCATGCGCAGGATGTTGCGTTTGACGCCGAAGTCATAGGCCACGACGTGAAATCTCGATTCAGGGCGGGCAATCACACCGCTGTCGAGATCCAGACTGCCCTCGGCCCAGCCGTAGCGATCCGGCGTGCAGACTTCTTTCGCGAGGTCCATACCTTGCAGACCGGGAAACGCGCGCGCGGCGGCGAGCGCAGCGTCTCGATCGATGCCGTCGCCCGCCATCACGCTGCCGCTCTGCGCACCGCGGTCGCGCAACATGCGGGTCAACTTGCGGGTATCGATCTCGGCGATCGCGACCACGCCGCGCGCGCGCAGCCAGCTCGAAAGGTCTGTCTGGCTGCGCCAGTTGCTCGGCGCGGCAGACAGAGGCGGTTCGCGCACGATCAGCCCGGCGGCAAAGACGCGCTCGGATTCGTCGTCCAGTGCCGTGCAGCCAGTGTTGCCGATATGGGGATAGGTCAGCGTCACCAATTGCCGCGCGTAGGACGGGTCCGTCAGGATTTCCTGGTAACCGGTCATGGCGGTGTTGAACACCACTTCACCGACGCTCAGGCCCGAGGCGCCGATCGACAGCCCCTCGAACACGGTGCCGTCAGCGAGGGCAAGGATTGCGGGTTGGGACACGTTGACTCGCCCTGGTTGGTAGGTGGCCCCGAGCGTCACCGTGCGCCCGGAAGCGCTGGTTACGCGGCGACCCTCGGGCCTGCCTTGGGCGGGTCCGAGGATCGAAGGGGTGCAGGCGAGCGGGAATTGTAGTCGGCAAGGCGCGAAATTGGAACGTCCGCCGCCAATTCGCGCGGTCTAACTGTCTGCCTACCTACCCGCGTTCAACATCAGCGAAGCGATGGAGTAGCGTCCGGGCGCCTGCATCGCGAGGCGCAATGCCGATTCCAGCGCGCCGCGCGCGAACACGTCGCGGTCAGTCGCGCGATGCACCAGCTCGATGCGCTCGCCCGTGCCGGTGAGCTGCAACGTGTGTTCGCCCACGATGTCCCCGGCACGCAGGCTGGCGTAGTGCGGCTCGCGGCCGCCGCCGTCCGTCGCTGCGGCCCCCAGCGCCAGCGCCGTGCCCGAGGGCGCATCGCGTTTGTTGACGTGATGCGATTCGACAATGTCGCAGTCCCAATGGGGCAACATCGCGGCCGCATGGCGCACCAGCTCGCTCAGCACCGCGACCCCCAGGCTGAAGTTCGCAGCCCACAGTACCGGGGTGTCGGACACAGCGGCGTCGAGCGCCTGATGCTGTAGCGGTGCCAACCCGGTAGTGCCGGACACCAGGGCCGCGCCGCGCTTTCGGCACAGCGCGAGCACGGCGTCGAAGCCCGGTGGCAAGCTGAAATCAATTGCGACATCGAATGCAGGCGCGCTCGCAAGCTGGTCGGCCGCTAGCACCGGAACCGCCACCGCTTCGGCAATCGCCTCCCCGCTCGCGCTGACCGCAGCGACCAGCGCAAAACGCGGATCGGCGGCCGCCAGCCGCAGCAAGGTGCGACCCATGCGTCCGCTGGCGCCGTGAATCAGCAGGCGTAGTGGCGCAGCACTCATGCCTCTTCCCCGCACGTATCGGTATCGGCCACCCAGCGATTCTTGCCCGCGCGCTTGGCGCGGTACATGGCGGCATCGGCGCGCCGCATCAGGTGCTCGCGGTCGGTGTCGTCGCTGCGGGCATGCACCAGGCCAACGCTCAGCCCGATGCGCAAGCGGCGTCCTTCCAGATCGAACTCGGTCGCTCCAATCTCGACCAGGCGCTTTCCGAGCAGGGCCAGATCGTCCGACCCCGCGGTTTCGACCACGAGCACGAACTCGTCGCCGCCCAATCGCGCCACCGTGTCGGACTCGCGCACTGCGAGGCGCAGGCGCCGCGCGATTTCGCATAGCAGCAGATCGCCGACCGCGTGGCCGTAGCGATCGTTGATCGGCTTGAAATCGTCCAGGTCGACCAGGGCCAGCAACAAGCCGTTCGCGTGGCGGCGGTTGCGCTGCAACGCGATGTCGAAGCGGTCTTCGAGCAGTTTGCGGTTGGCGAGCCCGGTGAGCGCATCGTGGAAGGCCATCGCCTGCAATCGCAGCGACAACGCGCGCGCCGCCATCGCACCGGCGAGCATCTGCGCCAGCAAGCGCAAGCCGATTACGTAGTCCTCGCCCCAATCGATCTGGCGCCGAACCGCGTCGAAGCCGACGAAGCCATGCAAGGTCTCGCCGCACCACAGCGGCATGATCAGGATCGACTGAATGCCTTCGCGCTCGAATTCCGCGCGCTCGCTTGCAGCTTCCGCCGGCAGGTTCGCGACCCGGTCGACCTGCACGGTCTGGTCGGCGCGCAATTGCGCCAGCAGCCAGGGGAAGACAGTCAGCGGGATATCCTGCAGGTGATCTGCTTCGGCCGAGATGCCTGTGGCCACCCATTCGTGCGTGTTGCACTGGGTCGCGGCAACTTCGTTAAATACGAAGACATAGGCACGGTCGATGCCAAGGAAACTGCCGATCGAGCCCAGGGCATCCACCATCACGCCGTCGAGCTGCTCGCTGCCGGCACGGATAAGGGCCGCCGAAGCCACGCTCAGGCGGCGCTCGAACTCGATCCGGCGTTGCAGTTCGCGCTGGTGATCCAGCCCCCGACCCGCTTCCGGCTTGTCCCGACTCCCTGCCGCGCTCATCCCTTCCTCGGCTTGCGCGCCGTGTATTGAGGCACGGCGTCAAACGCTACCGTAACCAAGTCCTGCGTTCGACGCCAGCCAACGGCCGGTAAAGTGGGGACTATTGCGACTCTAACCGGCGATCACGACGTCATCCGATCCCAGAACGACTTCACCCCGTCGAGAAAGGAACTCGATCGGGGCGAGTGTCGCTTGGCGTCTTCGCCAGTGAAAGTCGCCTCGAATTCCTCCAGCAGGCGGCGCTGATCGGCGGTGAGTTTGATCGGAGTCTCGACCACGGCGCGACAAAGCAGATCGCCGCTGGCTTGGCTGCGCACCGATTTCACGCCCTTGCCGCGCAAGCGGAACAGCTTGCCGGTCTGGGTCTCGGGCGGCACCTTGATCAGCGCTTCGCCGTCGAGCGTGGGCACGATGACGTCGTCACCCAGCGCGGCTTGCGAGAAGCGGATCGGCACTTCGCAATACAGATCGTCGCCATCGCGCTGGAAGATCGCGTGCTCGCGTACCCGCACCTCGACGTAGAGGTCGCCCGCCGTCGAACCTGCGGGTCCCGCCTCGCCCTCGCCCGCGAGTCGAATGCGATCGCCGTTGTCAACGCCGGCGGGGATCTTCACCGCGAGCGTTTTTTCGTCTTCGATGCGGCCCTGACCGCGGCAACTCTTGCACGGCTTGGTGATCATCTTGCCGCTGCCGTTGCACTGCGGACACGCCTGCTGCACCGAGAAGATACCCTGCTGCATCCGCACTCGGCCCTGGCCGCGGCACGTGCTACAGGTCTCGACCTTGCCGTCTTCCGAACCTGAGCTGTTGCAGGGCTTGCAAGCGATAAGCGTCGGCACCTCAATCTCTTTCTCGATGCCAAAGACGGCTTCTTGCAGATCGAGTTCAATCACGTAGCGCAGATCGGCGCCGCGTCTCGCCTGCTGCCGGCCGCGTCCGCCGCCGAAGATATCGCCGAAGATATCGCCGAAGATATCGCCGAAGTCGGAGCCACCGGCACCGCCCCCGCGTCCCGCGCCATGCTCGAACGCAGCGTGTCCGTGCTGGTCGTACATGCGGCGCTTGGCCGCGTCCGACAGGACTTCATAGGCCTGCTTGGCTTCCTTGAAGCTGTCTTCGGATTTCTTGTCGTCCGGATTGCGGTCCGGGTGATGCTTCATCGCCAAACGGCGATAGGCTTTCTTGATTTCATCCTCGGTCGCGCTTTTCGCGATGCCGAGGGTTTCGTAGTAATCACGCTTGCTCATCGAAAATTCCGGCCATCCCCAGAAACCAAACCGCCCGCGCTAACCGACGACCATCGGTTCCACGCGGGCAGTTGATCCACCCACGCCGAGGGCGTGGGTGGATAACACCTACTTGTCGTCTTTGACTTCAGTGAACTCGGCGTCCACCACGTCGTCTTGCTTGGCTGCGCCCGCGTCCTGCGGACCTGCGCCCGCCGATGCGGCTGCCGACAACGCCTGTGCGGCCTCTTCCAGCACACGTGTGCGGGCTTCGATCGGGGCCAGGTCATCGCCTTTCATCGCAGACTCCAGGTCCGACAGTGCCGCTTCAACGCGACCGATCTGATCGCCCGGCACCTTGGCGCCGTGTTCGGTAATCGCTGCGCGCACCGAGTGGATCAAGGCGTCGGCCTTGTTGCGCGCAGTGACAAGATCGTGGAATTTCTTGTCCTCTTCGCGATTGGCTTCCGCGTCATTCACCATGCGCTGGATTTCTTCTTCCGACAGGCCGGAGCCGGCCTTGATTTCGACCTTTTGTTCCTTGCCGGTCTTCTTGTCCTTGGCGTGCACGTGCAGGATGCCGTTGGCATCGATGTCGAATGGGACATCAATCTGTGGTTGCCCCATAGGTGCAGCGTCGATACCGGTCAAATCAAACTTCGCAAGCGACTTGTTGTAGCGCGCCTGCTCGCGTTCGCCCTGCAGCACGTGCACGGTGACTGCGCTCTGGTTGTCCTCGGCGGTGGAAAACACCTGCGAGGCCTTGGTCGGAATCGTGGTGTTGTTCTCGATCATCTTGGTGAAGACGCCACCCCGAGTCTCGATGCCGAGCGAGAGTGGCGTCACGTCGAGCAGCAATACGTCCTTCACCGTGCCTGCAAGCACACCGCCCTGGATCGCGGCGCCGACCGCAACCGCCTCGTCGGGGTTCACGTCCTTCTTCGGCTCCTTGCCGAACAACTCCGTCACCGCTGCCTGCACTTTCGGCATGCGGGTCTGGCCACCGACGAGGATCACCTCGGCGATGTCGGACACGCGCAGGCCGGCGTCGTTGAGTGCGATGCGGCAGGGTTCGATGGTGCGCTTGATCAGGTCCTCGACAAGGGCTTCGAGCTTCGCGCGGGTGAGCTTGATCGCCAGGTGCTTCGCACCCGAGGCATCAGCGGTCACATAGGGCAGATTCACTTCGGTCTGCTGCGAGGACGACAGTTCGATCTTGGCGCGCTCGGCGGCGTCCTTCAGACGCTGCAGCGCGAGCGGATCCTTGCGCAGGTCGATGCCCTCAACCTTGTTGAACTCGTCGACGAGGTAGTCGATGACGCGCTTGTCGAAGTCCTCGCCACCAAGGAAGGTGTCGCCATTCGTGGCCAGCACTTCGAACTGGTGCTCACCGTCGATGGTCGCGATCTCGATGATCGACACATCGAATGTGCCGCCACCCAGGTCATACACGGCAATCTTGCGGTCGCCGCCCTTCTTGTCCATGCCATAGGCCAACGCAGCCGCGGTCGGCTCGTTGATGATGCGCTTGACGTCGAGGCCGGCGATCTTGCCCGCGTCCTTGGTCGCCTGGCGCTGCGAATCGTTGAAGTACGCTGGCACCGTGATCACGGCCTCGGTGACGCTCTCGCCCAGGTAGGCCTCGGCGGTTTTCTTCATCTTGGCCAGCACTTCGGCTGAGATTTGCGGCGGCGCCATGCGCGTGCCGTCGCTGGTTTCGATCCAGGCGTCGCCGTTCTCGTGCGCGACGATCTTGTAGGGCACCAGGTCGAGGTCTTTCTTCACTTCCGCGTCGGTGAACTTGCGGCCAATCAGGCGCTTCACCGCGTAGAAGGTGTTCTTTGGGTTGGTCACGCCCTGGCGCTTGGCCGAGGCGCCGACGATGGTTTCGCCGTCCTTGGTGAAAGCGACGATCGAGGGCGTGGTGCGGTCGCCTTCGGAATTTTCGATGACCTTGGCCTTGCCGCCTTCCATCACCGCGACGCACGAGTTGGTCGTGCCCAGGTCGATGCCGATGATCTTGCCCATCTGTGTTCTCCCGAAGTTGACTCGGCCTCAAGGCCGTCTCTGGTTGGCTATTTGGGGACGCTGCGGGCCGGTTCAAGTGACGGGGACGTCGGCTGGACCGCAAACCCCAGCTTCGTCACCGTCGGCAACGCTGGGCTTGGCAGCCCAGCCTACGAGGCTTTCATCCGAGGCTTCGCGC
>JBKJTK010000343.1:0-11713 GCA_046590875.1 Chiayiivirga sp. | reverse complement strand
GGTGCAAGGTGACGTGCGTGTGTCCACGGTCGAGCACCTTCTCTCTGCGATGGCGGGTCTGGGGATCGACAACGCCTACGTCGACCTGTCGGCGGCCGAAGTGCCGATCATGGATGGCTCGGCCGGACCGTTCGTCTTCCTTATCCAGTCCGCTGGCATTGAAGAACAGAACGCGGCCAAGCGGTTTGTTCGTATCAAGAAGACCATCACGATCAAGGATGGCGACAAGTGGGCTCGGTTCGAGCCGTTCGACGGCTTCAAGGTCGGATTCTCGATCGATTTCAACCACCCGATCTTCTCCAAGGCCACCTCGCGGGCCGAGATCGATTTCTCGACCACCTCTTTCGTGAAGGAAGTTAGTCGCGCTCGTACGTTCGGCTTCATGAAGGATATCGAGATGCTGCGTGAGCGCAATCTGGCGTTGGGTGGATCGATGGACAACGCGATCGTGCTCGACGACTACCGCGTCCTGAACGAGGACGGCCTGCGTTACGAGGACGAGTTTGTGAAGCACAAGATCCTCGATGCGATCGGCGATCTTTACCTGCTCGGTCATAGCTTGATCGGCTCGTTTTACGGCTACAAATCCGGTCATCAGCTGAACAATCAGTTGTTGAGGACCCTGATGGCCGATGCCTCGGCGTGGGAGGAGGTCACCTTCCAGGACCCGGCCTCGGCTCCGATTTCTTATTCGCATCCGGCCCAGGCCGCGGTCTGAGCGCTGGTCGAGCGCGACCCCGACAAACAGACGTCACAGATTCCTGCTTGGGCACTTGACCGCCAAGTTGGCGGTCCGGGAGGATTCGCTCCCTTGCAACACGATGGAACGAAGAAGAACGACTCAGGCCAGGGAGGCCATCCGCAGCAGCTGCTCCCGCAATTCGGGGTCGGCGACTGCTTCAGCCGCCGCGCGCAGGGTTTCGCGTGCGTTCGGTGAGAGGGGGGCATGCGATGCCGAAGCCGGGGAAACGGGCAGCATCGTCGCCACTTTCACGGTCATCCCGCTTGCCGTAAGGCCGGCGGCTGCGGCGGCGTCCCGGAGGACGTCGGCGTACAGCCGCAGTTTGGCCTTCCAGACGGGGGAGGTGACCAGAAAGACAAGCTTGCCGTCGCGCACATTGCCCAGCCGGACGTGGGGGGCGAGCGAGGCGGGCAGGGACTGGCGCAGTTGCCGGTCGAGCGCATCGAGCATTCGGGCGCGTTCGACCACGCTGCCGAGGTCGCCGGAGATCGCGGTCTGGAAGGCTTGTTGAAAGGCCTGGGCCGCGCGGAAGGTGGATTTCGACACAGGCTGCATGGGCGGACGATCTGCGGACGGAACGAATGAACGTCATTATCGTAGCGAAATTCCTCAAGACCCCGAAAAAAATCGCGTTGCGCGATCCGCGCACACTGGGCTATTGCAGCGGCGCGTTGCTCTGCCTGATCGCTATCGGCGCGAGTGTTGGATATCTGTTGCGCGGTACCGATGATCAGGCGCTGGCAGAAATCCAGGCGCTGCGGGTCCAGCTACAGGACCAGCAGGACGATCTCGATGCAGCGCGCGGTGACGCCCAGCGTGAGCTCAACGCGATGGCAGTGAAGCTGTCGGAACTGCAGGCGCAATCCAATCGACTCAATGCGCTCGGCGAGCGCCTCACCCGCATCGGCCGTCTCGACGACGGCGAATTCAATTTCAGCGAGCCGCCGGCGGTGGGTGGCCCGGAATCGTCTGACGCTACGGCTTTCGGCGTCGGCGCAGACCTGCAAATTTCCCTCGACGCGCTTGGGTCACGCCTGAGCGTCCAGGCCCGTCAGCTCGAGTTGCTGGAGAGCCTGTTACTCGACCGCGATGTCGATGCCAGCCTGCTGCCGACCGGGTTGCCCGTGCGCGCTGGTTACGCGTCGTCAGGTTTCGGTCATCGCTCCGATCCCTTCACCGGCTTCGGAGATTTCCACAGCGGCGTGGACTTCAACGGTCCGCGCGGTTCCGACATCCTCAGCGTGGCCGAGGGCGTGGTGTCGTTCTCCGGATTCCGTTCGGGCTACGGCAACGTGGTCGACGTGGATCATGGCAATGGTTACATGACCCGCTACGGGCACAATTTGCAGAATCTCGTCCAGCCCGGCCAACGCGTGCGCGTGGGTCAGGTGATCGCGAAGATGGGCGCCACGGGTCGTGCGACCGGCAACCATGTGCATTTCGAGGTCTGGCTGAACGAGCGCGTGGTCAATCCGAAGCAATACCTGAGTGGGGCGCGCGGCTAGAGCCGGACTCAGAGACGCATGGTCCCCGCTCGGGAGAAACCCGGCCAGTTCTGAGCCTGTCGAAGGACGGGGACGACGCAGCTTTCGCCGCGTCGCTTGATTCGCTGTCCCGCGACCCCCAAGTTACAATGCTTCGCTCGGCCGCCCATGGCGGCCTTTTCGCTTGCGCCGCCTTCATGGCGCGGCTGCCTTCCTTCCGGAAATTCGCATGTTCAACAAGGTACTCACCCGCATCTTCGGCAGCCGCAACGAGCGCCTCCTGAGCCAACTGCAGAAGAGCGTCGACCGCATCAACGCGCTGGAACCGGAGTTCGAGAAACTCGCAGACGTTGCGCTGCAAGGCAAGACCGCGGAATTCCGCGCGCGTCTGGCCCAGGGCGAGGCACTCGACAAGCTGCTGCCCGAAGCCTTCGCAACCATGCGTGAAGCCGCGCGCCGCGTGCTCGGCATGCGTCACTACGACGTGCAGTTGATCGGCGGCATGGTTCTGCACATGGGCAAGATCGCCGAGATGCGCACCGGCGAGGGCAAGACGCTGGTGGCCACGTTGGCGGTGTATTTGAATGCGCTCGAAGGCAATGGCGTGCATCTGGTGACGGTCAACGACTACCTCGCCAAACGCGACGCGGCCTGGATGGGCAAGGTCTACACCTGGCTTGGGCTCACTGTCGGCGTGGTGTACCCCGGCATGCCGCACTCCGACAAGAAGGGCGCTTACGGCGCCGACATCACCTACGGCACCAACAACGAGTACGGCTTCGACTACCTGCGCGACAACATGGCATCGTCGAAGGAGGACCGCTTCCAGCGCGGCCTCAACTTCGCGATTGTCGACGAGGTCGACTCGATCCTGATCGACGAAGCGCGCACGCCGCTGATTATTTCCGGCCCCGCCGACGAATCGCCCGAGCTCTACGTCAAGGTCAATCGCATCGTGCCCCAGTTGTTGCGCCAGGGCAGCGAGGAAGGCGAGGGCGACTATTGGGCCGACGAGAAATCCAAAGCAGTTCACCTTTCGGAAACCGGCATGGAAACCGCCGAGCGCCTACTGCTCGAAGCCGGCATCGTGAAGGAAGGCGAGGGTCTGTACTCGGCGCACAATCTTGCCGTGGTGCATCACTTGAATGCCGCCTTGCGCGCGCACGTGCTGTACCAGCGCGATGTCGAATACATCGTGCGCGACGGCGAGGTCATCATCGTCGACGAATTCACCGGCCGCACCTTGCCGGGCCGACGCTGGTCCGATGGTTTGCATCAAGCGGTCGAGGCCAAGGAAGGCGTGCCGATCCAGCGCGAGAATCAGACGCTCGCCAGCATTACCTTCCAGAACTATTTCCGCATGTATTCCAAGCTGGCCGGCATGACCGGCACGGCAGACACCGAAGCCTACGAATTCCAGAACATCTACGGGCTGGAAGTCACCGTGATTCCGACCAACCGTCCGATGGTGCGCAAGGATGCGGCCGACCTCGTATTCCTCAAGAAGCCGGCAAAATACCAGGCCATCATCGAGGACATCCGCGATTGCAGCCAGCGCGGTCAGCCGGTGCTGGTCGGCACGACGTCGATCGAAACCTCGGAACTGCTCTCGGAACTCCTGAAGAAAGAGCAGGTGGCGCACGAGGTGTTGAACGCCAAGCAGCACGAGCGCGAAGCGCAGATCGTGGCGCAGGCCGGGCGGCCGGGCGCGGTGACGATCGCCACCAACATGGCCGGTCGTGGAACCGACATCGTGCTTGGCGGCAATCTCGATGCGGAGTTGCAAGCGTTGCCTGAAGACGCCACCGACGCTGACAAGGCGCGCGTAAAAAGCGAGTGGCAACAGCGCCATGAGGCCGTGCTGGCGTCCGGCGGCTTGCACATCATCGGTACCGAGCGGCACGAATCGCGGCGTATCGACAACCAGCTGCGCGGCCGTTCCGGCCGTCAGGGCGATGCCGGCTCCTCGCGCTTCTTCCTGTCGCTGGAAGACAATCTGATGCGCATCTTCGCGTCCGATTGGGTGCAGCGCGCGATGAAGATGCTCGGCATGAAGGACGACGACCGCATCGAGGATCGCCTGGTCAGCAAACAGATCGAAAAGGCGCAGCGCAAGGTTGAAGGTCACAACTTCGACATCCGCAAGCAACTGCTCGAGTACGACGACGTCGCCAACGATCAGCGCAAGGTGATCTACCAGCAGCGCAACGAGTTGCTGGAAACCGATTCGATCCAGGACACCGTCGCCGGGGTACGCGAGGACGTGGTGACCAGTGTCGTACACGAGCAAGTACCGCCAAATTCGATCGACACGCAGTGGAAGCTGCCGGCGCTGGAAGCCACGCTCGCCGCCGACTATGGCGTGCAGGTCGATCTGCAGCGCCTGCTGCGCGAGAAAGAAGAGATCACTGCCGAGGAAATCGCCACGCACACGCTCGAAGCCGTCGACCGCGCGTTCCGCGAGAAAGAAGCACTCGTCGGAAGCGAAATGATGCGCGCGCTGGAAAAGCACGTGATGCTCAACGTGGTTGATTCAAACTGGAAGGAGCACCTGGCCCGCATGGACTACCTGCGCCAGGGCATCCATCTGCGTGGCTATGCGCAGAAGCAACCCAAGCAGGAATACAAGCGCGAGGCCTTCGAGCTGTTCTCCGAGATGCTCGACAAGATCAAGCGCGACATGGTCGCGCTGCTGGCGCGGGTGCGCATTCGCACTGAAGAAGAAGCCGCACAACAGGAAGCCGCGGAGCGGCAGCGCCAGGAAGCGATGGCGCGCCGTATGCAGTTTCAGCATCCCGAGACCGGCGGCCTCGGCGCCGATGACGAAGCCGCGCAAGCGGTGGGCGCGAGTCACGCCGGCTCGCAGCCCGTGGTGAACGAGCAAGTCAAGGTCGGACGCAACGATGCCTGCCCCTGCGGCAGCGGCAAGAAGTTCAAGCACTGCCACGGGCAGCTTGCCTGAAGCTCCTGCTCCCCCTGTCGCGGGCGGGAGAGGGTAAGGCTGCAAGGCGCTGTTGACCTAACATGGGTTCCGCACCGCCGATTCACGTCGTCGCCGCCGTCCTGCGCGACGCGCGCGGCCGAATTCTTCTGACGCGACGCACCGACGATCGCGATCTGTCCGGCCTGTGGGAATTCCCCGGCGGCAAGGTCGAGCCGGGGGAGTCGGTCGAACAAGCACTGCGGCGCGAGTTGCACGAGGAACTCGGCATCGACCTCGGCGCCGTGAGCCCGCTGATCGCCGTGCCGCACGCCTATCCACACAAGCGCATCCTGCTCGACGCGCAACGCGTGGAATCGTTTTCCGGTCGAGCTCGTGGAAGAGAGTCGCAGGCGCTGGCGTGGGTAGTTCCGGAAAAACTTTCAAGCTATGCGATGCCTGCTGCCGATCGACCGGTGGTCGCGGCGTTGCGGCAACCGGATCGCTATCTGATCACGCCGGAGCCGGGCAACGACGTCGACGGGTTTCTCGCGGTACTCGCCGGCGCGTTCGCGGGCGGCGTGCGGCGGGTGCAGTTGCGCGCCCGGACGGTCTCACGTGAGCGCCTGTACGCGCTGGCGTTGGCCGCACGCGAACTGGCGCGCGCGCACGATGCCGAACTGCTGCTCAACAGTGGTCATGCCGCGGGCGCCGACATCGCGGCGGAGCTGGACGTCGGCCTGCACCTCAAGGCCGCGCACTTATGCGAACTGAAGCAGCGCCCGCGTGGTCTGCTGGCCGCGTCATGTCACGATGCAGACGAACTGCGCCGCGCCGAAGCGCTGGGCTGCGATTTCGTCGTACTCGGGCCGGTCGCCCTCACGCCGACGCATCCTGGCACCCGCGCGCTGGGCTGGACAGAGTTCGCTGCGCTACGCGAGCAGGTGGCGCTGCCGATCTACGCCCTTGGCGGCATGCGCGTGGCCGACGTGTCGATCGCACGTGCGCACGGCGCACAGGGCATCGCCGCGATCCGCGCGCTATGGCCGGACGGCCCGGGACAACTCAAAAGCTCCGCGTGATTCCGATGCCGAGCGCACGCTTGATGTCATGCCCGAATTCCACGCGCAGCGTGCGGCCGTAGCTGAAGTTCAGCGAATACCGGTCGTTCAACTGATAGCCCACGCCGAGATTGAGGACGCTCTGCTCGAGCGGGAACAACTGATCGTGGTAGTAGTACAGATCGTCAGTGAATGGCGGATTGAAATCCTGCGGAAAGCTCAATGCGTTGTGCGTCTTGCGATAGCGCCAGCCAAGTGACGCGTTTATTCGCGGCGTGATCAGATATCCCAGCTCCAGACTGAGCACGCTGTGGTTGACGCGATACGAGGGTGAATCATTGGGCTCCGTTCTTTCCATGTAGGAATACGCGTAGCCGCCCTGCAGGTAGAGATTCTCGATCGGACCCGGCAGGCGCGCGCCCGCATTGACGCCGAGGTCGACGCGCCACTGCCCGGTGCCAAACGCGGTGCCGGTGAAAATCGGGTAGTCGTGGCTGGGGTAATGGAAGGACACGAAAGGCGTGATGGCCACCGGCTCGGTGCGCCAGAGCCAGCGCAGTCCCAGCCCCCAATCGCTCCAGCCGCTGCGGTAGTTGCCGTCGTCGATAAATCCTTCGCCGTGCGGGTTCTGCAAGCGCCTGGGATCGTGCGGCCGGTTGCCCACGTAGCGGTTGGACATGAAGGGGATCGAAGCGGTGAGCGCAAGTCGGTCGGTCAGGCCATAGTCCAGTTCCAGCGTGGTCGACCGCAGCGTTTTCTCGCCGATCTCAAGATACCCACCCGGGGCTCCGGGTGCTGCGACGCGGTTCACTATGGAGTGCTGCATCGCGATCGAGACGGAGCCATGACCTTTTTCCGGCGCACCGATGCTGGTCTGGGTTTGCGCCTGCACGCTGGAGCAAGCGGTCAGAGCAACGAGCACCGCACGGACAACGCCAAACAGATTCCGCCGCGAATCGTTGTCCATCTTTGCTTCCCTTACCGCCAGAGATTGCGACATCAGTTCGCGCGGCTGCTCAGTACCCGGTTGATCACGGTGAGGTATTGCCCGAGGCTGGCGCCATCGAACACGAAGGCGCCGAAGCGGTCGCGCAGCGAGGAGGCATCGCCGCTACCGCGCGCGATGATCGGGAGCAGCGTAGGTGCGTCGGCGCCGGTTTCCACGCTCGAGGCGATCTGTTCGGCGTCGTCGATAGCAGTAATCACGATGTCGTAGTGCTGGCGTTTCAGCGCCGCAGCCAAGGCATCGGCGTCGTGCACCACGGTGAGCGTATGCCCGGCTTTCTGCAGCCCCGCGTGCAGGGGATCGCGCTCGGCATTCGCCGTGGTCGAGTAGATCAGCACCTGGGCCGGGCGCGGCGCCAGATAGCTCTGGAACGCCAAGCCCTTGCCCGAACTGAACATGCCCTCCGAGCAGGCCGAGGCCAGCACAGGAACACCAGCAAAGGCGAGCGCAAACGCGAGAGGCAGCTGCGAGCGAGTGCGGGAGTTAGGTTTCATGGCAGTCTCCGTCAATGGCCAGTGGTGTCGAGGGAATCAGCAAAGGGCTCGGGCTTCCCAGTATTACCGGATTTCGCGCCACCCATGACGCGGGCGGGCGGCGATTCCAACGTAATGCCCAACAGATCCAGAACCACGCCCTGACCCTCCGTTTGCAGGTCCAGGCAGCGCAGCACCCGGCCAGGCTCGGGTAGGGCGAGCCGTGGTGTCGCCAGGCCGTCGACACCGTAGCCGCTCATGCCCAGGACGGTCTCTGGTGCAAAGGTGGTGGGCACGGCGAAGTCGTCGCCCGCGTGGCCGGGCAAATCCGCGCCGGCACGCAGCGGCAAGACCGCGGTTCCCCCATCCGCATAGTGCAAGGTCACGCGTGCGAGCACCGTGCCTGTTGGCGCCGGATTGGGGTGCGTCACGCCGGTGAGCAGGCGCAGCGCGGCGACGTGCCCGATCGGTAGGGGCAGGCATGCGATGGGGCGCGCCAGAAACCAGCCATCGCGCGCCATCATCCCGGGCTGGCCGACATAGGCGATCCCGCGAACGTCGAAATCCACGCCGCCGATCCGCTGAGTTCCCATCGGATAGGCGCGCACCGGTGGACGAAACGCGCGGTAGGTGCTGTTGAGGCTTTCCGGACCCAGGTCGTAGATCGCACTCAAGTCGAGCAACCGTGCAGACAGGCCGGGCGCGCGCGCGGGAATCGACAGCGCGTCGTTCGCCTCCGGCGCCAAGGCAAGAGGCGGCCGCGCTGCCGGCGTGGGCCACGCTCCCGGATCGGTGGCGCGCAGGGCCAGGCGCTGTTGCGCGGTTGGGGGATGCAGCGTGGATTGTCCCGTCCCGCCGTGGCCCAAACGCTCGAGGCCGCTGTTGACGTCTGCTACGGAGCTTGTCGTGGGTGCAAGCGACCAGTACAGCCAACGTCCTTGCAAGGTGCGGGCGAGCAACGCGTCTCCGTTCGGGGAGAATCCGAGCGTGGCGAGAAAATCGGTGGGGTGACTGTCGCCGAACAGGGGAGGCCCCACGGCTTCTGCGCTGCGTGTGTCGTAGAGCTGCACCTCATGCCTGAACGCACGCGCCAACAGGCGGCCGTCCGGACTGAGCGCCGACAAAGCGCTCGGATCGCTGAAGCTGAGGCGCTGAAGCGGGCGGGTCTGACCATCGGCAGCGACGAGCAGGTCCGACTGGGCCCCGAGGACGAAGCGACCCTGCACAGTCGCGCGCACGCCGCGAGGCCGGGCGAGGCCAGTGTCGTGGCGCTGGAGGATGCGATTGGCGACCGGATCCCAGATCAAGAGGCCATCGCTGCCGAATCGCCGATCGTCGGCGCGCGTGACCATCGCCACGTGATCGCCATCGAACGACGCCGAGACAATGGGTTCGAAGGGATCATGCGGATACTCGCCGACGAGCGAGAGATCCGTGCCATCCAACACGGTCGTAACGCCGTCCGCTGGGCCGACCGCAAGCAGTCGACGTTCGTCCGGCGACCAGGATAGGCTCGTCACCGGCCCGCGCAGCATTGCTTCTCCTCGCTGCCACTGCCCGGCCTGCGCGTCGAACAAGCGCAGCCGATCCTCGTGTCCCGTGGCGCCGTGAGCGCCGAAATCGAGAACGATTCGACGACCGTCGGCGTTCGACAACAAACGCTGGGGAGAATTTGGCAATGGGATGGCCGGATGACGCAGGCGCAGATTGCCGGCGTCGTAAACCCGCAGCTCCGCACCGGCTGTCACCAGCAACAATCTATCCTGATCGGTCAGTTCGGCAAACCCCGGCGGCTGCGGCAGCGTCAGCCAGGGGCCGGTCCGACGCCCATCGGGCGATACCAGTCGCAGCTGATTCCAGGCGACATCGACCAGTTGGCGGACATGCGGCGCGGCCTCGGGAACCTGATGCGCGGATCGCGCGGCGGTGGTTGGCGATCGTGGCAGCCGCCACAGCCGCAATTGCCCGTCCATTCCCGCGCTCGCGAGCAAGCCTGTGGCCGGCGACCATCCGACCGGATAGCGCGCTGCCGTGCCGTGCGCGGCAGGGGCCAGGCCGATGCGATGCGGCGGCAGCGCTCTCGCGCCCTCGCGCGGCAAGCGCCAGAGCGCCGTCTGCCCGGCGCCGCTCGCGACCAGCAGACGGTGCTGGCGGTCGAGCGTGACGCGATGCACCGGAAATTCGTGTCGCATCTGGCCTGCGACCAGGGCATCGCCGCTGGCCACGTCGAACGCTTGCACCGCCCCGTCGTAGTTGGCGCTAGCGAGCCAGGCGCTGTCCTCGCTGAAGGCAAGCCATAGGATTTCGCGGCCACGGCCCGAGGCCAACGCGCGCACCGCGCGGTTCGTGGTGTCGAGCAGATAGACGCGGCCCTCCGAGTCGCCCAGCGCGAGGTGACGACCATCACCGCTCAAGGCCCACGCCAGGACCGTAGTGTTGTTCGGCAGCGCGATCGACTGCGGCTGCCGAAGCTCGGGAAGATCGTGGATCAGCAGCGTTCGCGTCGTGTCGGTCAGATTGAACGCGAAGCGGCCTTGCGGATCCAGCATCCACGCGGAGAAGTACGGATGCTCGGCGGACATTTCCGAGAGCGGTTTCCAGGGTTCGACCTGCCACAACTGCGCCTGGCGACGCTGGTTGCGCAACAGCGCTAGGCGTCCGTCGGCGCTGTAGCTCGCATCGGCGAAGTCGGCGAACGCGGACGGTGGTTCGATCACGACCGCGCGCTCCAGATCGATAAGCCACGTGTCGCCGTCGTTGGGACTGACTCCGCTGCGATACCACTCCAGGGTGACGCGCAGGCGCTGGTCGCCGGCGAAGCGCAACAGTTGCGGCGCGCGCGGCTGGCCGTCGGAGCTGCGCCGCGCGCTCAAATCCACGCGGCCCAACTCGCGCAGACTCGTGCTGTCGTACCACCGGACGCTGAGGTCGTTGAACGCGGCGGCGATGAGGCGGCCGTCGGGCTTGACCTCCACCGCCATCGGGCTGGCATCCGGAATCACGATGCGGTCGATGAGTCGCGCGCCTTGGCCCTGCAACATGCCGATGCGGCGGCGTTCCATCGACGCGGCATCGGTCGCACCCGCTGCTTCCTGCTCGCGTAGATTCTCGATCAGGCGCGGCAGCGCCTCGTATCCTTTTCCGTCTTGTTCCAGCTGCAGCGCGATCGCGCGCCGGCCTTCCCAGAGCAGGGAGCGCGATTGCTCGGCATTGCCTTCGGCCCGCTGCCATTGCTGCGCGGTCGCGACCAGGCCCACCGCAAGCGCCAGTCCGACAGCGGCCACGGCGGCGGCGAAGCGCGGTTCGCGCCGGATCCAGCGCTGTGCCCGTTCCAACGCGCCCGGCGTCCGGATCGAGATCGCGCGATCTTCGAGAAAACGTCCCAGGTCGGCCGCGAGCGCCCCGGCGCTGGCATAACGCCGCGCCGGATCGCGTTCGAGGCAATGCAGGCAGATCGCCTCCAGATCGCGTGGGATCTTCGCATCGAGCTGCCGCAGCGGCGTCACCGATTCGCTGACCACCATTTGCAGCGTGCTCTGCGGCGTGGCGCCGAGGAACGGCGGCCGGCCGGTGAGCAATTCATAAAGGATCGCGCCCAGGCCGTAGATGTCGGTGGCGCGTCCGACCCGCTGCGAGCCCGCCTCCGCCTGCTCGGGTGCCATATAACTGGGCGTCCCGGAAACGTCCTCGCCCGAATCGGGCAATACCTGATCCAGGCGGCGCGCCAATCCGAAGTCCGCGACCAGCGGCTGACCGGTCTCATCGATCAGCACATTGCCAGGCTTGAGATCCAGGTGCAGCACGTTGAGCCGATGCGCGTAGTCCACCGCCTCGGCCACGGTGCGCAAGAGGGTAGCGGCCTCGCGCGGCGACAACGGACCTTCGCGTTCCAGCCGTAGCGCCAGGCTGGGGCCGTGCACGACCCGCATCGAGAAAAAATTCAGCCCGGCATGCTGGCCGAATTCGTGGATCGCCACGATGTTCGGATGCTGCATGCGCGCCGCCGACTGGGCTTCGCGCCGGAAAC
>JBKJTK010000282.1:0-3651 GCA_046590875.1 Chiayiivirga sp. | reverse complement strand
GGGATGACGACAGTGAAGGATGGCGGTGCATGCAGTGCGATCCGCTACCCTGCGCGGCGTGAACTCTTGCAACTTCCCCATCGCGCCGCTGCTGCCGCATATTTGCGCCAGTCTCGCGGCGCATCCGCGCTTGGTGCTGGAAGCCCCGCCCGGCGCCGGCAAGACCACCCAGGTGCCGCCCGCGTTGCTGGGTGCGGATTGGCTGGCGGGCAACAAGATCCTCATGCTCGAACCGCGCCGCATTGCCGCGCGCGCTGCGGCCGGGTTCATGGCGCGGCAACGTGGTGAGGAGGTCGGACAGACGATCGGCTATCGCATCCGCTTCGAGTCGCGGATATCGCAGGCGACACGCATTGAAGTCGTCACCGAGGGCATCCTCACCCGCCTGATCCAGGACGATCCGGAACTCACCGGCATCGGCGCCATCGTGTTCGACGAATTCCACGAGCGCCATCTGCACGGCGATCTCGGGTTGGCGCTGGCGCTGGATGTTCAAGCGCAACTGCGTCCCGACCTGCGCCTGATGCTGATGTCGGCCACGCTCGACGGAGAGCACCTCGCACAGTTCCTGGATGCGCCGCGCCTGACCTCGGAAGGGCGCAGCTTTCCGGTGCATATCACTTATCCGCCGCGCCTGGGTGCTGAACCGGCCGAAGCGCAGCTCAAGCGTAGCGTGCAAACGGCGCTGACCGAAACCGATGGCGATGTGCTCGTGTTCCTTCCCGGACAACGCGAGATTGCGCAGACCGAACGCTTGCTGACGGCGCTGGTCAGCGAGAGCATCGCACTTGTGCCGTTGCACGGCGAATTGCCGCTCGAACGTCAACAAGAAGCGCTCAATCCGGACCCGCACGGGCGCCGCCGCGTCGTGCTCGCCACCAACGTGGCCGAATCCAGCGTCACCTTGCCTGACGTGCGCGCGGTGGTCGACACCGGGCTCGCACGCGAGCCGCGTTTCGATCCCAACTCCGGGTTTTCGCGACTGGAAACGGTGAGCATCTCGCAAGCCTCGGCCGATCAGCGCGCCGGCCGCGCTGGTCGCGTGGCGCCGGGGGTGTGCTACCGACTGTGGCCGCAGAGCATGCGTCTCGAAACCGCGCGCCGGCCCGAAATCGTGCAGGTCGAGCTCTCCGGGTTGCTGCTGGAACTGAAAACCTGGGGCGCGACCCAGCTGCGATTCCCGGATCCGCCGCCCGCGGGCGCCTTGGCGCAGGCCGAGGAATTGCTTCGAGCGCTCGGTGCGGTCGACAACGCCGGCGTGCTGACCGCGTTCGGTCGGCGAATGTTGACGCTCGGCGCACATCCGCGCTTGGCCGCAATGCTGGTGGCGGCACGCGACGAACACGAGCGTGCGCTGGCCTGCGATCTGGTCGCGCTGATCGAGGCGCGCGATCCACTGCGTGGCGAAGCACGTCGACGCGACGATCTGGCCTCGCGCTGGCAGGCGTTGGTGGCCTACCGAGACCGCCGTGCGCCACCGGAAGCCGACCGCAATGCACTCGCCACGATTGATCAGGCCGCGAAGCAATGGCGGCGACGCCTGCGGGTCGAGTCCGTGGTCGAGAGCGCCAGCGCGCACGCGCTCGGAGACGCGCTGCGGCACGCCTTCCCGGATCGCATCGCACGGCAACTGCCAACCGCGCCGCGTCGCTACCAGCTTGCCAACGGCCGCGGTGCGCGTTTGTTCGATGACTCGGTCCTGTATGGCGAGCCCTGGCTGGTGATCAGCGAACTGCGTCTGGACGACGGCGACAGTCTCATCCAGCGTGCGGCGCCGCTGGATCCTTTGCTGCTGGAGCGCGAATGTCCGCAGCGTTTCGTGCAGGAGGACACGGTGCGCTGGGACGCCGAATCGCGCGCCGTCACCGCACAACGCGTGCGACGCTTCGATCGCCTGCTGCTGGAATCGAAACCGCTCGGCAAGCCCGATCCCGCGCAATGCCGCGCCGCCTTGCTCGACGGCCTGCGTGCGCTCGGGCTGCAAGCCTTGCCGTGGACCGAGGCGCAACAGCAATGGCGTGCGCGAGTCGCCTGCCTGCGCGCGTGGATGCCCGAACTCGGTCTGCCCGAGGTATCCGATGCCTGCCTGCTGCGCGATCTCGACGCCTGGCTCGGGCCCTGCCTCGACGGCAAGACCCGGCTAGCCCAACTGAGCGCGGACGACCTCGGCAACGCCTTGCGCGCGCCATTGGATTACGCGCAGCGGCAAGCGCTGGAACGCCATGCACCCACGATGTTGCTGGTGCCCTCGGGGATGGAGCGTCGCATCGACTACGCGCCCGGTGCGCCGCCGGTGCTGGCGGTGAAACTGCAAGAATTGTTCGGTCTCGCCGATACACCGCGTATCGCGGATGGGCGCGTACCGGTGCTGCTGCATCTGCTCTCGCCCGGCGGTCGACCGTTGCAGGTGACCCAGGATCTCAAGGGCTTTTGGGAACGAACCTATCCCGAGGTAAGAAAGGAGATGAAGGGGCGCTACCCAAAGCATCCGTGGCCGGACGACCCGTGGTCGGCCAAACCCACCCACCGGGCCAAGCCGCGCTGGACCTAGCAGCCCGGCCGACCAATGCCCGACAGGCTGCAAGCGGCCGTCCGAACCCATTGCCGACTGGTTAAAGTTCTGTGAGGATGCGTCGTCAGGCCCGTCAGAAAGGGCCGGCAGGCACAGGACGGCCGTCCGGGCCGTTACAGTCCAAACATTGCTTCGGGGAGTACGTTCGCATGAAAGGGTTGAGTCGAGCATTCGCAGTAAATCCACTCGCGCTTGGCGTGAAGTGGGCCTTGAGTGGCGTTGCCATCTTCGCGCTGAGCGGAGCGGCTATCGCTCAGGGGGCGCCCAGCGTGGCGTCCGACGACGATGAGGCCTCCACGCTGGACACCGTCTCGGTGCTGGGGACTCGCAGCGCGGCGCGCTCGGCCACCGACTCCGCGGTGCCGATCGATATCATCAGCGGTGACGAACTCCACAACACCGGCTCGACCGACGTACTCGACCAGCTGCGGGTGATGATCCCGTCGTTCAACGTCAGCACCATTCCGATCGACGACGCTGCCACCTTGGTGCGCCCGGCCAATCTGCGCGGCCTGCCGCCGGACAACACCCTGATCCTGGTGAACGGCAAGCGCCGCCATCGCGCTGCGGTCATCACTTTCCTGGGTCATGGCTTGTCGGACGGCTCGCAGGGCGTTGACCTGTCGGTGTTCCCGTCGCTGGCACTGGAACAAGTGGAAGTGCTGCGCGACGGCGCGGCGGCGCAGTATGGTTCCGATGCGATCGCCGGCGTGATCAATTTTGGCCTCAAGCGGCTGACCGAAGGCGGCCAGGTCGAAATTTTCGGCGGCCAGCACTACGAAGGCGACGGTTTCACCCAGCAGGTGGACGGCCAGGTTGGCTTGCCGCTCGGCGCGAACGGCTTTGCCACCTTCACCGCTGAATACCGCAAGGCCGACGCGACCTCGCGCAGCGTGCAGCGCGACGATGCAGCCGCTGTGGCCGCCGCCGGTTACCCCAACGTGCCCGATCCGGCGCAGATTTGGGGTTCGCCGGAGGTGAAGGACGACACCAAGTTCGTCATGAACCTCGGCCTGTCTGGCGACAACATCGAATTTTATTTGTTCGGCAACGCGGCATCGCGCGAGACAGATGGCGGC
>JBKJTK010000027.1:0-3112 GCA_046590875.1 Chiayiivirga sp. | reverse complement strand
GGGGTCGTAGTGGTTGGTCTTGGTCTTCCAGTTGGCCTGGATCGGAAGGTGACAACCACCACAGCTCGTGGTCCACGAGGTGTGGCAGGTGTAGCAGAGCATCTTGTCATCCGAATGCGCGCGGTCTGCCTTGGCGACATCCGCGCCGAACGCCAGCGTCTGGGTATTGTTGGAAACCGTATGCGCGCGCGTGGCCTTCGCGTTGTAGGCGGGGGAACCGGGGGTCGCGGTGTCCTTCACCAGCGAGACTTTCCATTCCAGGCCCGGCGTCACCGCGGAACGCTGGATCAGTTCGTCCCCGATCCATTCAAAGCGCTTCTTGCCGTCCGGATTTCGGATCAGCTTGAGGTTCTTGCCGGTCTCCGAGGCCATCGGACCGGTGGTGCGCAGTTCTGGATAGGCATCGGCGGTGCCGTGGCAGTCCTGGCACTGGATCTCGACCCCGGCCATCACCTCACCGACGACGTGACCGTTGCCGTGCGCGTCCTGGCTGTAGTGGCAGTCGACGCACTGCATGCCGACATCCACATGCACGCTGGACATGTGCACGGCTTTCTCGAATTTCTTCGGATCGTTCGACGCAACTTGCGCGCCTTCCTTGTCCAGAAGATTGCCCTTTCGGTCGCG
This sequence comes from Chiayiivirga sp., assembly GCA_046590875.1. GTDB lineage: Bacteria > Pseudomonadota > Gammaproteobacteria > Xanthomonadales > Xanthomonadaceae > JALCLA01. The sequence goes on along the minus strand of JBKJTK010000027.1, from coordinate 2,485 downwards.
CTTGAAAATGGCGCGGAAGTTCCAGCCATGGCCGTGGTAATCGGCGAACTGGGTGTCCTTCAAGGTCGGATTGAGCAGCGATACGTCCTTCAGGAAATTCAGGTCCGACCACTTGCCGCGGATTGCGGCTTCTTCCGGATTGCGGTCGAGGATCTCGCGCATTTCGTCGTTGGACGGGTAGCGCTGTTCCTTCGGCCACATCGAGGCCGCGTCGGACTCGTAGTCCCACATGATGTAGCCGAGCATGGTGTTGATGAACATGTTCGGCTGATGCATGTGGCAGATCATGCATTGCGAGGTCGGGATTGCGCGGGTGAATTCGTGCTTGAGCGGGTGGCCTTTCACTCCTCGTGGAATAGTTGGGTCAGCTTGCTGCGAGGCACCGAAATTACCGAACTGGGCGTACTGCGCCGAGTGACGGGGGTCGCGATCGTTCGCGTACACCACGTGACACGCGGTGCAGCCCGAGGAACGAAAATCGCCCGGGTTGTCGTTGGTGCCGAGGAACCACAGGTGCGGATCGTTGAGGCGGGTCTTGGTGATATTGATCACTGGCACCGCGATGCGCGCACCGGTACCCGCGCCGCGGTTGGACTGCTTGATGTCGGGGCGACCGGGTTCTTCCAGACGCTGAATCTGGCCGAGCGAATTCGGCAGGCCGACTTCAGCGAAGGTGCTGTTGATGTTGCGTCCGCCGCGTTCGAACACGCGGAAGATGTCGGCCGGCGGCACCGATTCCCAGTTCGGCAGCGGATACAACTGCGGCAGCACGCCGCGCTTGGTCATCGCCGGCGTGATCTCGCCCAGCGACTTGATCGTCCCGCCCTCACTCGTGCGCGAGTAAGACTCGCCGAGGATGTAGCGCTTGTAGGGCAGGATGCCGTTGTTGTACGACGCGCCGCCCATCAGCATCGCGCTGGTCGCCATCAGGCTGCGTTCTGACGCCTGGATGATCGGCAGATGGCAGGCGCCGCAGGCCTCGCGCGCGATGCGCAAGTCGCCGGGATTGATGAAGCGGATGAACTCAGAGGATTCCTGGTTGAGGTTGGCGTACGACCCGGAGGGATTGGCACTGTCTTGCCAGTGATGTGGAAACCGCGGCAGCACGTGCGCGCTGTCCATCGAGGCCTGATAGCTGCTGCTCCAGCCGGACTTGCCGCCGCCATGCTTGCCGCCGCCGTGGGACTCGCCGGCCTTTCCATTACCGTGGGCGGCGTCGCTGCCGTGTCCGCCGGCTTCGTGTCGCGGCGCGCGATAGGCCTCGCCGGCGGGCGCGGTCACTTGTGCATTGCCGCCGTGGCAATCAACGCAACCCAGAATCACCGCGGGGGTGCGGTGCATGGTTTTCTGGTCGCTGTCGCTATGGCAGGAAATGCAGCCCGCGCTCTTGGCGTCGGCTTCCTGCGTGGTCTGGAATGAGGGCGCGGCGGGCGCAGTGCGGTACTCGCGCTCGATCGCTTCTTCTTCCTCGGCGAGGGCGAGTCCCGGCCCAAGCAGAAATGCGAGGGTCAGAGTGATAGCGAATCGCTTGGCGATGGCGTAGTGCATGTGCGGCCCCGAAGGTGAATCTACTTTGGCTCGTCATCCCAGCGAAAGCTGGGATCCATCTTGATCCTTGCTCACCGCAACTTGAGAGCAAAATGGATTCCAGCTTGCGCTGGAACGACGACAGGTGGTTCGGACCTTGCGTTAGAACGTCAGAATGAAATTGCCCAGCACGGTGTAGTAGGTATCGTCGCTGCCGTACAGCGCTTCCAGGCCTTTGCCCGGCAGCAGCGCAGCTGCAGACAGACGTATCACCACGTTCTGGGTCTGGAACGGGCGCCAAATGTAGGCAGCCGAGACATCCTGTCCGATCTCGCGGTCGATGCCACCCTGATTGCGCGCAACTTCCAGGATTTCGGTCTCGTCAAACCAGAGCTGGTTGATGTTGACCGAGACTCGCGACTGCGGCGTGAGGTCGAAATCGGCGCCGACGCCGAGCAGGCGGATGCCGGGATTATCGAAGTTGCTCTGACCCAATTCGCGCGAGGAACGCAGCGACGGAAGCAAGGAATTGCGACCGGCGAGCGCAACGCCGCCACCGCCGATCAACGGAATGTTCTGGCGAATCCAGTAGCTGGTGTCGGCGCCAGCGAAGACCGGATTCTCGAAGATCGCATCGAAGCCGTTGGATTCGTCGTCGAAGGCATTGTCGTCGCCGGTGGCCCAGGCCAAGGATGCGCGCGCGCGGATCCAGTCGAAATCGCGCGAGGCTTCGGCCGCGAAAAAACCGGCCTTGATATCAGTGTCGTGATCGACGAAGGTGCCAGGTTCGTTGGTGCCGAGCGCGTAGTAGGCCGACAGGGTGAGGTTGTACTGGCCAATCCGGCCGTCGCCGTTGTAGCCCAGATACGTCACGTCGTAGGTGCGGCGACGTTCGCCACCAAGACTGCTCGGGCGGGCAATGAAACCGTTCTCGTCGAAAAAGAATTCGTCCTCGCGA
>JBKJTK010000022.1:0-14305 GCA_046590875.1 Chiayiivirga sp. | reverse complement strand
CGCGCGTAGATCGGTGGTTCCATCGGAAACAGGCAGAGCACGCGGTCCGCACTGCGCCCGATCTTTGCCGCCCGTGATTCGCGCCAAGCCCAGACCGAGGGGCTGACGTAATGCGCGGTGCGGATGCCTTGCAACTTCAGCCGGCGTTCGAGCCCCAGATTGAAGTCGGGCGCGTCGATGCCGACGAACACATCCGGCTTCCAGGTCAGCAGTTTTTGGTACAACCCGCGCCGCAGCCGAAGCAGGCGCGGCAGGTGGCGCAACACTTCGGCCAGGCCCATCACTGCGAGTTCAGAGCAGTCGTGCCAGGCATCGAAGCCCGCGGATTGCATCTGCGGCCCGCCCACGCCGGCGAATTCGGCTTCGGGGAAACGCTCGCGGAGGCGTTCGATCAGGCGGGCACCGAGCAGGTCGCCCGAGGCTTCGCCCGCGACCAGCGCGAAGCGGGGTGTCGCGCGGGATTCCGAGGGCATGAATCAGTCCGCGAATGAACGCGAATGGACGCGAATAGAACCGAAGGCAAAGGGTTGTACTTTCCCGTGCATTCTTGATCTGCGCCTATTTGCGTTTATTTGCGTTCATTCGCGGACCAATAATCACCGCACCAACGAGCGCCCACTGCGCTCGATGAAGTCGAGCATGACGCGCACGTCGGGCGCGTCCTTGGCGGCTTCCGCGAGTTGCACGCGCGCTTCGGCCAGCGGCAGGCCGGATTTGTAGATGGTGCGGTAGGCGCGCTTGATCGCGAGCACGCGCTCCTTGCTGAACCCACGGCGCTTCAGGCCTTCGGAATTGATACCGTGCGGTTCGGCGTAGATGCCAGCGACCGTCACGTAGGGCGGTACGTCGCGATTGATCACACTGCCCATCGAGGTAAAGGCGTGTGCGCCGATCTTGCAGAACTGATGCACCAGGGTGAATCCGCCGAGGATCACGTAGTCCTCGACTGTCACGTGTCCAGCCAGCGACGACGCGTTGGCAAAGATGATGTTGTTGCCCACGATGCAATCGTGCGCGATGTGCACGTAGGCCATGACCCAGTTGTCGTTGCCGATGCGGGTGACGCCGGCGTCGTCCTCGGTACCGCGATTGAAGGTGCAGAATTCGCGGATCGTGTTGCGATCGCCGATGACGAGTTCACTGTTCTCGCCGTGGAATTTCTTGTCCTGTGGATCGCCGCCGAGCGCGGCGAAGGCGTGGATGCAGTTATCCTTGCCGATCCGGGTCGGACCATCGATCACCACATGCGGGCCGATGCGCGTGCCGTCGCCGATCTCAACTTCGGCTCCAATGACGCAGAACGCGCCGATGCTGACGTTTTTTCCGATGGTGGCCTTCGGATCGATCAACGCGCTGGGGTGAATGGCGCCGCCTGGATTCATCACGGGCCCCGTTCTGCGCAGAGGATTTCGGCGCTCGCCGCTTCAACGCCGTCGACCAACGCGCGGCAATGATAAAGCCCCATGCGGCGCAGCATGCGCTTCTGCTCGACTTCGAGCACGAGCTGGTCCCCAGGCACCACCATGCGCGCAAAGCGTGCCTTGTCCACCTTGACCAGGTAATAAAGCGGCCGTTCGGCGTTCGGATCCCGCGGTGGCTCGGACAGTTGGGTCAGCAGACCCGCGGCCTGCGCCATCGCCTCGATCACCAACACGCCTGGCATCACCGGATGACCGGGAAAATGGCCCTGGAAGAAGGGCTCGTTGATCGTCACGTTCTTGATCGCGCGCAGGCGCTTGTGCGGATCGATCTCGAGCACGCGATCTACCAGCAGGAACGGATAGCGGTGCGGCAGCATGCCCATGATGCGGGCGACATCGACCGGCATGGCGGGCGTGTGGGCGTTGTGGGCAGTCATCTTGCGGGTCTCATTCCTGCGGATTTTCGGGTTGATGCTTGAGCTGGTGCGCAAGCGCATCGAGTTGCTTGTCGAGTTGCTTGAATCTGACAGCATTGCGCCGCCAGAGGCGATTTTCCTGGATCGGTGTCCCGGAAGAAAATTCCCCGGGGCCCTCGAGCGAATGCGTGACCAGGCTCATGGCGGTGACGGTGATGCGATCGCCGAGCACGATGTGGCCGACGATGCCGGCACCGCCGCCGATCAGACAGTAACGTCCGATGCGGGTCGAGCCTGCCACCGCAGCGCAGCCGGCGATCGCGGTGTGAGCCCCCACGACGACGCCATGACCAATCTGTATCTGGTTGTCGAGGCGCACGTCGGCTTCCAGCACGGTGTCGTCCAATGCGCCGCGGTCGATCGTGGTGTTGGCGCCAATCTCGCAATCGTCGCCGATGCGCACGCCGCCGAGTTGGGGCACCTTGATCCAGTGTGGGTCGCCGTCGGACGGGCGATCCAGCGCGAGGCCAAAACCGTCGGCACCCAGCACCACGCCCGGATGCACGCGTACGCGCCGACCCAGGGACACGCGTGTAACCAGGGTGACGCGCGCGATCAATTCGCTTTCGGCGCCCACGACGCAGTCCTCTCCGATCACGCAACCCGGGCCGATCGCGGCTCCCGCCTCGATGCGACTGCGCGCGCCCACGCTGACGAACGCCCCGACGTGCGCCGTGGGATCGATCACCGCGGACGGATCGATGACGGCACTGGCATGGATGCCGGGCACTCCGGGGGAGCGACTCTCGAACAGCGCCGCGATACGCGCGAAGGCGACGTAGGGGTCGTGTGCGATCAAGGCCGCACCTTTCCATCCGGGTGCGTCGCCGTCACGCAACACGACGGCACCCGCCTGACAGTTCGCGAGTTCGCGACGGTAACTTGGATTGGCGAGGAAACTCAGTTCGGCGGCGCCGGCGCGCGCGAGCGTGGCAACGCCCGTGATGCGGTAGGCGGTCGTGCCACGCAGTTCGAGCTCGAAGCGCTGCGCCAGTTCGTCGAGACGAAATCCGGGTGCGCGGTTCACGGCGGATTCGCAGTCTGTGCCGCGTCGCTTTTGAGGCGATCCAACACGCGCTCGGTAATGTCGATACGACCACTGAAGTAGACCTGCGGACTTTGCACCACCAGGTCGTAGCCTTCTTCCCTGGCCAGCACCGCCACCGCTTCGTTGATCAGCGGCCAGGTGCGGTCGATCTCCTGGTCGGTGCGCGCGCCAAGCTCTTCTCGCAGGCGCTGTTGGGTGCGTTCGATCGAACGCCGCAGTGCTTCGGCCTGACGTTTCAACGTCGTCAGATCGGGCTCCGACAAAGTCGCGGCCTCGGCCTTCACGCGTTGGTCGAGAGCCGCGAGACGCGCGACTTCGACCTTGAGTTCGGCATCGCGCACATCGAATTCACGCCGTAGCCGTTCGCGCGCGGCGAGTACCTGCGGCGCGTTGTCGAGCAGGCGCTGCATGTCGACGTAACCGATGCGGGCGCCACTGTCCTGCGCCGAGGCCGTACTCGTCACCTCAACGGCAAGCACCAGCGCGAGGGCGAACCCAAGCCCGAGCCCGAGCCAAGACCGGGCTCGGAACCGCATCGGTCTGGTCCGTCGCCCCGCGTTCATCGCCGTCGTGCCTCGCTGTCGTCCGCTGCCTTAGAACTGCGTGCCAAACGAGAACTGCAAGCGCTCGATCTGATCGTCATCGCCCTTCTTCAGCGGCGTCGACAGGTTGAGGATGATCGGACCGACTGGCGCCTGCCATTGCAATGCCACGCCGATCGAGGCGCGGAATTCGTCAACCTTGAAGGTCGAGGTGTCGGCGAACACGTTGCCGAAATCCAGGAAGGCCGAGAGCCGGGTCTGGTCGGTGTCAAACAGGGTGGGGAAGATCATTTCCAACGTGCCGGTGGTCTTGAGCGAACCGCCGAGGGGCTGACGGAAATCCGGATTCAGTTCCGAAGTTGCGAAGGGCCCCAACGTGTTGTCTTCGAAGCCGCGGATGGAACGCACGCCGCCGGCATAGAAGTTCTCGAAGAACGGCAGGCCGTCGGCGGTGACGGTGCGGAACAGCGGATTGCCGTCGGTGCCGAGCACCGGGATCAACGGTCCGCTCGGGTTCGCCGGGTTCTGCATAAGCAATGGAATGTCGCGCGACACCGCATCGTCGTAATTGTCGCCGTAGCCGACCTCGGCCGCGGTCAGCAGGATCAGATGACGGTTGAGCGGCCAGTAGCGCGCCCACTGGTAGTAGAGCTTGTAGTACTCGACGGTCGAACCGGGCAGGGTGATCTCCGCCGCGAGGCGCTGATAGGTGCCGCGAGTGGGATTGAAATAGGCGTTGCGCGTGTCGCGCGCCCAAGACAGCTCGGTGCGCCAAGCGTGGAAAGTGCGACGGCCGAGCGCATCGATGTAGTCGACAAGTTGATCGGGCGTGGCGCCGGGAATGGTGGTGATGGTGTTGTAGTCGACGCCCAGGCTCAGACCGATGGTGTCCGACTCAGTCAGCGGCACGCCGAACACGGCCTGCAGCGCGCCGTTATCGGAGGTGTAGTTGGCAACGTTGAAGTCGCCCTGATCGAGTTCGCGGTAGCTCATGTTGTAGCCCAGCGACACGCCGTCGTCGGTGAAATACGGATCGAGATAGGACAGGTCGAGGCGGCGCGCAAAGCTGTTGTTCTGCACCGTCACGCCGACGCGGTTGCCGGTGCCGAGGAAATTGTTCTGGGTCACCGCGACGGACGTAATCAGACCGGAGAGCTGCGAGTAGCCGAGTCCGAACGTGAAGCTGCCCGAGGTGGTTTCCTCGACGCTGACCTCGACGTCGACCTGGTCCTCGGTGCCGGCGACGGCCGGGGTCTCGATGTTGACTTCCTTGAAGAAGCCTAGGCGCTGCAGGCGCACCTTGGAACGGTCGATCGCGGCCTGCGAATACCACATGCCCTCGAACTGGCGCAGTTCGCGTCGCAGCACTTCGTCGGCGGTGCGGGTGTTGCCCTTGAACACGATGCGGCGCACGTAGACGCGCTGGCCGGGCTCGACGTAGAAGTTGATCTTGACCACGCGCTTGTCGCGGTCGACTTCCGGCACCGGGGTGACGTTGGCGAAGGCGTAGCCGACGTTACCCAGCACCGAGATCATGGCGTCTGACGTCGCTTCGAGCAGGCGGCGCGAGAAGGTGTCGCCCGACTTCACGAACACCAGCTTTTCCATCTCCTCCTGCGGAATGATGGTGTCGCCGGTGACCTTCACCTCGGAGATCTTGTAGACCTCGCCTTCGCGCACGTTGGCGGTCAGGAACATGTCGCGGCGATCGGGGCTGATCGAGACCTGGGTCGATTCGACATTGAAATCGACGTAGCCGCGATCGAGGTAGAACGCGCTGAGTTTTTCCAGGTCGCCGGACAGTTTCTCGCGCGAATACTGGTCGCTGCGGTTGTACCAGGACAGCCAGTTGGTGGTGTCGGACTCCCACTCTTCGACGATGTCCTCGTCGGGGAAGGTCTCGTTGCCCACAACATTGATGTGCCTGATCTTGGCCGCCTTGCCTTCCTTGACGTCGATCGTGATATCCACGCGGTTGCGGTCCAGCGTCTTGACCGAGGGCGTGATCGAGACGTTGTACTTGCCGCGATTGTTGTACTGGCGGGTCAACTCCTGGGTCACACGCTCCAGATGCAGCCGGTCGAAGGTCTCGCCTTCGGACAGGCCGATATCCTTCAGTCCCTTGGTCAATTCCTCGGTCTTGATGTCCTTGTTGCCGACCAGGGTGACCAGGTTGATCGCTGGGCGCTCGGTTACCGTGACCACCAGGATGTTGTCCTGGCGTTCGAGCTTCACGTCGTTGAAGAAGCCGGTCTTGAACAGCGCGCGGATCGCCTGTGCGGAGCGGTTGCGGTCGACGCGGTCGCCTTTCTCGATCGGCAGGTAGGTGAACACCGTGCCGGCCGAGATCCGTTGCAGGCCCTCGACGCGGATGTCGGCGACAGTGAAGGGCTCGAAACTCTGGGCACCGACCAAGTCGGCGCAGAGCAGCGAGACGAGCAGGAACAAAGCGGCGACACGGTTCATCGTCACGTCCAAAACCTCAAGTGCGCAGGGCGGGTCCCGGTGACGGGCCCACGGATCATTATTTTATGGTCAGGAGTTCGGGTTAAACGCCGGACCGGCGGCGGATTTTACCGTTCCGACCGTTATAAGTCCGTTCCGACGTCCATTCCGACGCGGGCGCAACCGAGCCGGACCCGTTCCGGACCCGCTCAGCCGCATTCCGCGACCCCTTAGGAGGATACCAGCCGAACGATGTCGTTGTAGAACGCCAGCCCCATCAGGCCGGCCAGCAGGGCCATCCCGACGTACTGGCCGGCGACCATGAAGCGCTCACTGACCGGGCTCCCCTTCACCATTTCGACCAGGTAATAGAGCAGGTGCCCGCCGTCGAGGATCGGAATCGGCAGCAGGTTCATGATGCACAGGCTGAGCGAAAGCACGGCCAGGAAGAACAGGAACCACGCGACTCCGAGTTCGGCCGAGGCATTGGCGTACTGCGCAATCGAAATCGGGCCGGAGAGATTCTGCAGCGAAGCGCTGCCATTGATCATGCGCCAGAGCATGCCGAAGGTGGCTTCGGTCAGGCGCCAGGTCTCGTGCCCGGCCGCGCCCATCGCATCGATCGGGCCGTAGCGCAGCACGGCGTCGTAGCGGGCGTCGCGCGGCTTGGGTTCAATCCCGAGTATCCAGCGAGTGTTATCTCCCTCGGTGCGCGATTCTGGCGCGACATCGAGGCGAAAGCGGTCGGCGCCGCGCAGCACCGTCAGATTCAGCGTCGCCGGCGTCTTGCCGGTGGGATCAGCCTGGGCCTGCACTTCGCGCGTGATCTGGTTCCAGTCCTCGATCGCGACCGTGCCGATGCGCTCGACGAGATCTCCGGCTTGCAGGCCGGCGCGCGCGGCAGGCGTGCCGGGGGGAACTTTGCCGATCACCGCCGGCAGCAAGACTTGCTTCGGCACGATGCCGATGTCGCGCAACACCGTGGTTTCGTCGAACTTGTCGCCGAGTTTGGCGAGATCGAGCTCAAGCTGGCGCGTGCTGCCGTCGCTGCCGAGCACCTCAAGATTCACCGGCTCGCGATCCAGTGCGGCACCGGTCAAGGCCAGCGCAGCGTGGGTCCAGGTGTCGATGCCGCGGTCGTCGATCGACACGATGCGGTCGTCGGCGCGGAGCCCGGCTTCGGCCGCGAGTCCCTGACTGCGGCCCACCAGCGGCACGAAATCGGCCTTGCCGATCACGAACATGCCCCACAGCAGCCCGAGGCACAGAATGAGGTTGAACGCCGGGCCAGCCAGCACGATCGCGAAACGCTGCCACACGCTCTTGCGGTTGAAGGCCTGATGCAGTTGCGCGGCGGGGACCTCCTCCTCACGTTCGTCGAGCATCTTCACGTAGCCGCCGAGCGGAATCGCCGCGATCACATACTCGGTGCCGTCCTTGCCCACGCGCTTCCACAGCGGACGCCCGAAGCCCACCGAGAAGCGCAGCACCTTCACCCCACACTTGCGCGCGACCCAGTAGTGGCCGAACTCGTGAAAGGTGACCAGCACGCCGAGGCTGACGATCAGCCACCAGATCGAACCGAAGAATTCCTGCACTGCGTTACCTTGCGCCAATCCACCAATTGCCGTTCGCCCTGAGGTATCGAACGGCGTCCCTCACACTTGCAACCGTAGATCCTTCGATACCTCAGGACGAACGGTTGTTGTCGTTTCGCGGGCGATCAAGAGACCACCTTCATCAGACCATCTGCAACTTTGCGAGCCTCCGCATCCAGCGCCATCAACGACTCCAGCGAATCGGCTCGCGAGTCGTGCAACGCATCCAGACAGTCTGCAACCAACTCCGGGATCGACATGAAGCCCAGTCGTCGCTGAAGAAAGGCTGAAACCGCAATCTCATTGGCCGCATTCAATACGGTGGAGGCGGCCGGGCCCGCACGCAAGGCCCGAAAGGCCAGGTCGAGGCAGGGAAATGCGTCCCGATCGGGCATTTCAAAGTCGAGTCGGGCTAGCGCGGTCAGGTCCAAAGGCGCCACGCCGGCCTCGATCCGTTCCGGCCAGCCCAGCCCGTGGGCGAGGGCCGTGCGCATATCGGGATTACCGAGCTGGGCCAGCACCGAGCCGTCCGCGTACTCGACCAACGAGTGCACGATGCTTTGCGGGTGCACCACGACTTCGATTTTTTCGGGCGCGGCGCCGAACAGCCAGTGCGCCTCGATCACTTCCAGACCCTTGTTCATCAAGGTGGCCGAATCGACCGAAATCTTGCGGCCCATGACCCAGTTAGGATGCGCGCAGGCCTGTTGAGGCGAGACATCGCGCAACTGCTCGCGGCTCCAGCCGCGGAACGGACCGCCCGAGGCGGTCAGCAGGATGCGACGCACACCCGGCCGCGCCGCAGCACCCAGCGCCGGATTCGGCAGGCACTGGAAGATCGCGTTGTGCTCGCTGTCGATCGGGATGATCTCGGCACCATGACGCTCGACTTCCTGCATCAGAAGGGCGCCTGCGACGACAATTGCTTCCTTGTTCGCGAGCAGGATGCGCTTGCCCGCGCGTGCCGCGGCCAGCGTCGAGGGCAGGCCAGCCGCGCCGACGATGGCAGCCACCACGGTGTCGCATAGATCGGAGCCGGCGAGGTCGGACAAGGCGTCGGCCCCGGCATGCGCCTGAGTCGCGAGGCCGGCGGCGCGCAGGCCGTCGACAAGGGCGGCATATAGCGCAGGATCCGCGATGACCGCGGCATCGGGGCGGAAACGACGGCACAGCGCCAGCAATTCATCGACGTTCTGGTTCGCGCTCAGCACGCTGGCACGGAAACGATCCGGATGACGCGCAATCACGTCCAGGGTGCTCGCGCCGATCGAACCGGTCGCGCCGAGGACGGCGACGCGTTTCATGGCCGCAAGCTCAGTCGCTCTCGGCTCCTGGCCTTCGCGACATTCGTACGTCCTGTACTCACAGGCCGATCCAGTCCTTGGCAACCGCGAACACCGGCAGGGCGGCGAGCACGCTGTCAATGCGATCAAGCACGCCGCCGTGACCGGGTACGAGATAACCCGAATCCTTCGCCCCGGAATGGCGTTTGATGATGCTCTCGAACAGGTCGCCCACGACCGACGCCAGGCCGGTCAAGAGGCTCGCTGCGATCAAGGCTGGCGCGACACTCCACGCCACGCCGAAAACCGGCACGGCGGTCAGCGCCACCAGTGCCACGGTGCCGAGTCCACCCCAGAACCCGGCCCAGGTCTTTCCCGGACTGATGCTCGGCGCGAGTTTGCGCCCGCCGAGGCGACTGCCGACGAACCAGGCGCCGCTATCCGCGGCCCACACCAATAGCAGGGCGTACAGCGCCCAGGCCGGACCCGTCGTGCCGTCGCTATGCAACAGACCCATCGCGCACCAGGCCGGCACCACCAGCAAACTGCCAATGGCGAGTTTGAGTGTGCGGTTGACCGTCGTGGGTTCCCTCGCGAACTGCATCCGCGTCAGCCACAGTGCGGCCGCGAACCACCACACCACACCCAGTAGCGCAAGCCAGGGAAACACACCGGGCCAGCCGCGCCACGCCAGCCACGCGAACAAAGCCGCGTGCAGCAACAACACCACGGCGCGTCGCGCGTGACCTTGCAGTCCGATCAATCGGGTCCATTCCCACAGCCCGAGCAACAACAGTGCTGCGGCCAGCACCATGAAGGCGGCCGTCGGCAGGAACAACACTGCCGAGATCGCAAGCGGGGCGAGGATCAGCGCGGTGAGAATGCGTTGTTTCATGGCACGGCCTGGGTCGAGGCAATTTGCGCGGAGGTCATGCCAAAGCGGCGCTCACGTCCGGCGAAATCGGCAATCGCGGTGCGCAACGCGGCCGCGTCGAAATCCGGCCAGAGCAGGTCGGTGAAATAGAGTTCGCAGTAGGCCATCTGCCACAGCAGGAAATTGCTGATGCGATGTTCGCCGCCAGTGCGGATGAAGAGGTCCGGCTCGGGCAGATCGTGCAGCGAGAAGTGCGGCGCGAGTGCGTCCTCGTTGATCGATTCCACGCTGATGCGCCCGGCATGGACTTCCACCGCAAGCGCACGCGCGGCTTGCGCGATGTCCCAGCGACCGCCGTAGTTGGCCGCAATGCACAACCGCAGTCGCGTGTTGGCGGCGGTGAGCTGTTCGGCACGCGTCATGCGTTGCTGCAATTCGGGTGCAAACGGGTTGCGTTCGCCGACGAAACGAATCTGCACGCCACGGCGCTGGAGTTCATCCACCTCGCGATCGAGTGCGCGCAGGAACAACTGCATCAGCGCGCCCACTTCCTCCTTCGGCCGACGCCAGTTCTCGCTGGAAAACGCGAACAGGGTGAGGACTTCGATCCCATCCTCAATGCAGGTATTGATGCAGGCATTGACCGCGCGCGCGCCGGCGCGGTGGCCAATCGTGCGCGGTCGATGGCGGGCCGCAGCCCAGCGCCCGTTTCCATCCATGATGATGGCGATATGGCGTGGCTTGCGCGCCGCAAGCGGCAGCACGGAAACGGCGTCGGCGTTCATGCATCAAATCGACATCAACTCGTCTTCCTTGGCCTTGACCACACCGTCGACTTCCTTCACCGCCTTGTCGGTCAGCTTCTGGATGTCGTCCTCGGCCTTGCTTTCCTCATCTTCCGTGATCTTCTTTTCCTTCAGCAGTTCCTTGACCTGCTGCATCGCGTCGCGGCGCACATTGCGTACCGCGACCTTGGTGTTCTCGCCTTCGTGCGAGACGTGCTTGGAAAGCTCCTTGCGGCGCTGCTCGGTGAGCGCAGGCAGGTTGATGCGGATCACCTGGCCCGCGGTATTCGGCGTAAGTCCCAGGTCGGAAGCGAGGATGGCTTTTTCGACCGCCCCCACGAGTTGCTTTTCCCAAGGCGTGATCGTGAGCGAACGCGCATCCGCGATCGCCACGCTCGCAACCTGCGTCAATGGCACGTCGGACCCGTAGTAGTTGACCTTCAAATGATCGACCAGCGCGGTCGAGGCGCGCCCGGTGCGCAGCTTGGTCAGCTCCTGGCGCAGCGCATCCACGCTTTTCGTCATGCGGGTCTGAGCGTCTTTCTTGATGTCGTTGAGCATGGCCTGCGGACCTGTCGCTGGAAAAGACTGCGGATTATATAGGCAGGGCCTGCATCGCTGCCCGATCCGCCGGATTAGTGCTCTCCGCCACGCCCGGTGTCATCAGCGGTGGACGTTGCAGTAGCCAAAGTTGGAACGGGCGATTGATTTCTCTGAGCGCTGCTTCGGAAGGGACGGTCGAGCTGCGACTGTGGACGAACTCGACGCGGATCAATGAGTGGAGTCGTCACAGTCGCGGCAAGCCGACGCATCTCCGCGTTCGATCTGCAGCGTGGCGTGCCCGATGCCGAAACGTTCCCGCAATTGTTCCGATACCCCGGTGATGAAGGCATCTTCATCGCCGCCGGCAGGACGCACCAGATGCGCCGTCAGTGCGTTCTCGCGACTTCCCAGCGCCCAGATGTGAACGTGGTGTGCCGCCGTCACGCCTTCCTGTTTGGCCAGAAAAGCGTACACCGCGTCCTGGTCGATGCCACGCGGCACGCCATCCAGGGCCAGATTCAAGCTGTCGCGCAGCAGGCCCCAGCTGCTCCAGATCACCACCACGCCCACCGCGAGCGCCAGCAGCGGATCGAGCCAGCGCCAGCCCAGCCACCACATGCCGAGTCCACCCAATACCACGGCGAACGACACGGCGGCGTCGGTGAGCAGATGCAGGTAGGCGCCGCGCTGGTTGATGTCGTGCGCGTGGCCGTGGCGGAACAGCAGAGCCGAGCCGAGGTTAATTGCGATGCCGATCGCGGCAACGACGATCACCGGCAGCGCGTCGACCGCGGGTGGGGCATCGAAGCGACGCAGCGCTTCCCACGCCAGCGCGCCCGATCCGGCGACCAGTAGCAAAGAATTCGCCAGCGGCGCGAGCACGGTGGCGCGACGGTAGCCGTAAGTGCGGCGGGCGCTTGCCGGGCGAAGCGCGAGTCGCGCAGCGACCCAGGCCAACGCGAGGCCCAGCGCGTCGCCGAAGTTGTGAAGAGCGTCGGACAACAGCGCCAGCGAACCGATCGCGAGGCCGTAGCCGGCCTCGACCGCGGTGAAGCCGAGATTGATCAGGGTGCCGAGCGCGAAGGCGCGGGTGCCGGCATTGGCCGCATCGTGGGCGTGCTCGTGCCGGCGAGCATCGTCGCGCCCATGCGCGTGCGACGCGTGATCGTGCGAGGGCTTGCTCATCCTGTCAGCTTCGCAGTCCGGCGCGGCGGACACTATTTCGCCACGCAGCTCCGGCGCCCGTTGCAGGTAGCCCTCGCGCCACGCCCTCAGGCCCGACCGTGCACCAGGGTGCCGATGGCCTTGCCTTGCAGAATCCGCATCAGATCGCCCGGACGGCTGATGTCATAGATTCGCAGCGGCATGTTGTAGTCGCGGCACAGCGCGATCGCGGCGGTGTCCATTACTTTCAGGTCGCGCGCGATCACCTCGTCGTAGTTCAGTTCCTCGAAGCGACGCGCGTCTTTCTTTTTCTTCGGATCGGCGTCGTAGACACCGTCGACCTTGGTGGCCTTCAGCAGTAACTCGGCACCGACTTCCACCGCGCGCAGTGCAGCCGCCGAGTCGGTGGTGAAGAACGGGTTTCCGGTGCCGGCAGCGAAGATCGCGATGCGGCCTTTCTCCAGATGCCGGATCGCGCGGCGACGAATATAGTCTTCGCAGACTTCGTTGATCTTGATCGCGCTCATTACCCGCACCTTGGCGCCGAGTTTTTCCAGCGCGTCCTGCATCGCGAGCGCGTTGATCACCGTGGCGAGCATGCCCATATGGTCGCCGGTGACGCGGTCCATGCCGCCTTCGGCTAGCCCCGCGCCGCGAAAGATGTTGCCGCCACCCAGCACCAGGCCGATCTCCGCGCCGGCGCGTTGTACTTCGAGAATCTCCGCGGCAAGTCGGCTGATCACGTCGGGATCGATGCCGTAGTCTTCCTTTCCCATCAAGGCCTCGCCGCTGAGCTTGAGCAGGATGCGGCGGTACTTGAGGGCGGGGGCATTCATGCGCGGGTTCCGGTCGGCAGGCAAAACAGCGAAAGTTTAGCCGATCGCGACTCGCTGCGAGGGATTTTCATGAATCCGCCTTGTTGTCCCTGGCATATACCGCCTACGCTGCGTCGTCGCTATGCCCGTTGCGCGCGCGTACGCCTTTGCTACGCAAGTTGCTTCGATCAAAAGGAGAGTTTTGGATGAGCATCAAATCGCTGGATCAGTTCCTCGCCGCCTCGGCGCAGAAGGACACCTCCAACGAGGCCTTCGAGTTGGAAAGCCCGTACCTGCTGGAGGTCAAGCTCGACGGCGACTGGTGCTGGGCCAAGGCCGGCGCGATGGTTGCCTATCACGGCGGCATCAAATTCATCCGCCAGGGCCTGATGGAACAGGGGTTGGGCAACCTGTTGAAGAAATTCGTCAGCGGAGAGGGCATGCAGCTGATGAAGATGGAAGGCCGCGGCCGGGTCTACCTCGCCGACGCGGGCAAGAAAGTCACCCTGCTGCGTCTGGAGGGCGAGTCGATCTTCGCCAACGGCAACGACGTGCTTGCATTCCAGGATGGCGTCGATTCCAAGATCACGATGATGCGCAAGGTCGCGGGCATGCTCACCGGCGGATTGTTCAATGTGAAGCTGAGCGGTCGCGGCGTGGTCGCGATCACCTCGCACTACGAGCCGGTGACACTGCGGGTGTCGCCAAAACAGCCGGTATTCACCGATCCGAATGCGACCGTGGCCTGGGCCGGTTCGCTCAGCCCGGAGATCGTTACCGACATCAGTCTCGGTACCCTGTTGGGGCGCGGCTCGGGCGAAAGCATCCAGCTCAAGTTCGCCGGCGAGGGCTGGGTCGTGGTGCAGCCTTACGAGGAAGTCGCCTTCCAGAAGGCGGGGCGCTGAGACGCGGCTGAAGTGTAATGGCGAACAAGATCGCTGAAACAAAAAGGCCGCGGTTTCCCGCGGCCTTTTCGATAAACCTCTATTGCTATGGATCAGGCGATCAGACGTTCATCGCTTTAGCAACTTCGGCGGCGTAATCCTCGACCACCTTCTCGATACCTTCGCCGACGGCGAGGCGAGAGTACGACACGACTTCGGCCTTGGCGGCCTTCAGCACGGCCTCGACGGTCAGGTTGGTGTCGAGCACATAGGGCTGGCCGGTCAGGCTGATCTCCGACAGGGTCTTGTTGACCTTGCCGTTGACCATCTTGTCCTGGATCTCGACCGGCTTGGCGCGGTCTTTGTCGGTCATCTGCGCGAGCGCGATTTCCTTTTCCTTGGCGGCGATCTCGGCCGGCACCTGCGC
>JBKJTK010000006.1:0-6743 GCA_046590875.1 Chiayiivirga sp. | reverse complement strand
CTGGGACTACGCGCCGGCGCCGGTCAACGAGATCACGTTGCCGGTGGACCTGACCGCGGCCCAGGGCGGCGCCGTACGCGCGCGACTGGTCTACGACATCAAGGACACCGGCACTGCAACGCTGCACGTCAACGGCACCACCGTGGGGCCGATGCCGCGCACGTCCAGCATCCGCTACGCGCCGCAGGCCGAGAACGGTGTCGGGCTGGAATGGGTGCATCGCAGCATCGACATCCCGCCCGGTCTGCTGCACGAAGGCGCGAACGAGATCCGCGTCACCCTTGACGGAAACGTGGTCATGGATCGCCTGCATCTGGAATTCGCGCACGAGCGCTGAGTCTTACAGCGGATCCCGGTCTTCCTTCGGTCGTGCCTTGCGGTCGGTCATCCACATGCTTGCGACCAGGAAGGTACCCATGAAAAAGGCAGCCACAAACAACACCAGCGCGAAGGCGGGGTAGCCGAACAGGCGCGTGCCGGTCTCCACTCGCATCATCATCGCCGCACCCAGGATCAGCGCCGCCGCGATCACGCCGGCGGTGATGCGGTTGGCGATTTTCTGCATGCTTTCGATCAGGCGCGCCTCCTCCAGTCCGGTGATGTGCACCCGCAAGCGATTGTCGGACAGCGTGCGCAACAACTGGGTCAGACGGCGCGGTGATTCGCGCACCAGCTCCTGCATCTCGAGCGCGTCGCTGCCCAAGCGGTTGAGCGAGAACATCTGCTTGACCTGATCGCGCATCGCGTTTTGCAGATGCGGTTCGATCACGCGACGGAAGTCGATATCCGGCGCCAACGCTCGCGCCACCGTTTCCAGATTCAAAAGGGTTTTGCCCAACAGCGGCAGTTCCGGCGCGGGACGCAGGCCACAGGCCACCCCGATCCGGGTCAGTTCCAGCAGCAGACGGCCCTCGGAGGCCGTTTCGCCCGACGCATGGCGGTACTGAGCAATCAGTCGCGCCGTATCGCGCGAGAAGGCGCCTTCGTCGAAATCTTCCAGGCGCGTGCTCAGATGGACAAACGTTTCCGCTGCCTGTTCGCCGCGGCCGTCAATGGCCGCCAGCACCAGCTTCAGCAATTGGTCGCGCAAGCGCGGCGGCACGTGCGCGACCATGCCCAGGTCGAGCAGGGCCAAGCGCCCGTCCGTCGCCAACACCACATTACCGGGGTGAGGATCGGCGTGGATCAGTCCATGCACGAAAACCTGATCGAGGTAGGCCCGCACCAGATCGCTGGCCAGCTCATCCAGTGGCGCATCAAGCCGGCGCAGGTCGGAGATTTTTGTCACCTTGTCGCCTGCGACGCGCTCCATCGTCAGCACGCGGCTAGTCGAGTAATCCCAGACCGGAAGCGGCACAAAAAGGCGCGGATAGATTTTGAGGTTGCGCGCAAAGGTCTCGAGGTTTTCGCCTTCGCGCCGATAGTCGAGTTCCGCCGAGACCGTTTTGCGGAACTCCTGCACCCATTCGGCAAAGCCGTAACGGCGGCCGGCATCGCTGATCCGGTTCAGCGTGCCCGCCACGCGCTCCAGGATGTCCAGATCCTCTCGCAGCAGCGTTGCCACGTCCGGGCGCTGCACTTTTACGGCAACGCGCCGCCCGCCGCGCAACGTGGCGGCGTGCACCTGCGCGAGCGAGGCCGAGCCCAGTGGCACGTCCTCGAAGCTCTCAAAGAGTTTGTTGATGCGCACGCCAAGCTCTGTCTCGACGATGCCGCGTACGGTCTCGCTGTCGACCTCGGCGACGTGGTCCTGCATCGACTCCAGCGCCTTGATATAGGCCGGCGGTACGAAATCGGGGCGGGTCGAAAGCGATTGGCCAATCTTGACGAAGGTCGGTCCCAGTGCCTCCAGGTCTCTGGCAAATTCTTCCGGCTTGCCTTCGTCGACGCCAGTGGCATCGATGCCAGCAAACAGCGGATCGTCCAGCGGCACGCTGCTGAGGATGCCGGCGTTGCGATACTTCAGGAAGAAGCGCGCGATGGTCGCGAGGCGGGTCGCATTCATGGTCGGTCCGGAGCCAAGCCGCGAGAGTCGCGGTAACTCCCGGGCTTTGCAGCTTCCATGCCAGACGCGAGAACCTGCTATGCGTCGCCGGAGGCGTCTCGCCCGTTGCAAGTTGCGAACGCCGCCGCGTGCCAGCGTGCAGGCTGCAACGCTGGCCGACGCTAGCTCGCCGAGCGGCGCCGCCTCACAGCGGCGCGCTGGGTGCAATTATTCTTCGGTCTCGGACTGGCATGCGAGGAGATCGTCGTCGCTGACCGTCCAGGCGCTGTCGCTGCCGCAGAGTTTGACCCCGCCGACGATGCAGACATCGCCATCCTCGTCGACCAGGCGCACGTCGTAGACGTCGCAGGGCACGCCGCTGAGCTTGAAGGTTTCGCCGTTGGCGATGACGTGCTCGCCGAGCTGGTCGTCGCCCCATTCCTGCACGTCGACCGCTGAGAGATAAAGCTCGTTGATGTTCCAGGCCGAATTGTTCTGCATCGACACCACCGAGGTGTCGTCCGCGGCGGCGAGGCCGGTCAGTGCGAAGGCGAGGGTGCCGGCAAGGATCGCGCTGCGGATGATGCGGTTCGTCATGGTGCTTCTCCTGGTTGGATGAGCGATGGATGGATGAGCGACCGCAGTATGCTTGCGCAATGAGCTGAAGCAAGCGTTTCGGCGCTGACGAGTTGTAAACAATCACGCCGGCCAGGCGCGCCTGCGCCGGGCTATCTTCCGTCCGCTGTGGGCGTCAGCCAGTGCAGCAGTTGCCGCGTCACCCGCGGATCGCTCAGCAACTGCATGTGGTTCATGCGATAGGCAATCGATTGCGAGGATTTTGCGAACGCCAGGCTGCGACGCGCGTCGTCGTGCCGGCCCAGCGCGCTATGCAGGGGGACCAGTCCATCGCCGACCAGACGATCCGCGAGCGGACTGCGCGCCGCCGCGGTACTTGCGGCCATGGCGTGGCAGGCCACGCCTTCGGGCAAGGGCACGATACGGCGCGAGTCGGGTTGGCGGCGAAAACGGTCGTGGCCTTGCCAGTCCTGATCCAGTACGTGGCCGTAGCGCAGGTCGGTGATGCCGGCGCTGCGTAGCTGGCCGAGGCTGGCCAAGGGTGCGGTGTAGCGGGTGCTGCCGAGCATGCCATCGAGCCGGTTGCCGGCGCGTTCCAGCGGCGCACCATGATGCGGCGTGCCGAGAAACACGAGGTGCTTCAGACGCGACGGCCAGCGTCGCTGGGCTTCGCGAGCGGTGTGCACCGCGCTGCGCGCGAGCAGGCCGCCCATGCTGTGCGCAACCACGCTGATTTCCTCCACGGGCACTGGCCAGTGCGCGGTCAAGTGTTCAAGTTCTGCCGCGAGTTCGGTTCCGTTCTGCGAGACATGCAGGCCGGAGTTGTAGCGCAGGTAAATCGGGGTGTAGCCCAACGCCGTTGCCAGCGCTTCGCCATGATCGACCCTGACTCCGTCGTGCTGCGCGTGCCATTGCAGGTCATTCATGCACAGGCCGTGGACCAGCACTAACACTTTGCCGGTGGCATCGGGCATCGCCGGCATCGATCGCCAGTCCAGCGCGGTGCCGCGGTAGCGCAGGCTCATCGGCGTGGCGAACGGGTTGCCGCTGGCGAGCAGATGATCGCCCAGCACGCCGTTGAGCGCCGCGATCACGGCGTCGCGTTGCGATGACGCAGTGCGCGCATCGTCGCCGGCTTCGAGCCAGGGCTGCAGGCCGGTCAACACCGCGTCGAGACCGTTGCCCACGCCCTGGGTAACACCAACGATGCTGCGGTAGACCAGACCCGTGAGCCCTCGGGTCTCGCCGGGCCTCTTGCCGCCCGGCGCGCCCAGCGTGCTCCACACCGACTGGTGCACGCCTTCGACAACGCGGGTCACGCCGGTGATGGCCTGCGTCACCAACCGCGTGATGGCGCGCAGATCCGAGGCGCGCAGGTGCGCTGGAGACGGCTTGGACGCTTCGCGGGACATTGTGAGGGGGAGCATGTTCTGCCCCCACGTCTCATCCATTCACGGCGTCGGCTTCGCTGCCTTCTCTTGCATCATCGTGTCGCGTCGGCCCTTGAACTCGCTGCCGACATACCAGTTCGGCCAGGCCTCGTTGCTGCCGAGTTCGCGTCCGACCTGATACAGCGCGTGCAGGTCCTGCATCACGCCGCCGAGGTCCCAGCTCGGGTCGTACTCGTCGCCCGGCTTGTGGTAGCGGTTGGCGGTGTAGTCGTCGCTGATCTGGGCGCCGAACGCCTCGCCTTTTTCGACGTGGTCGGCGCCGGATTTCGCGTACAGCGCCGGGACACCGGCTTTGGCGAAATTGAAGTGATCGGAGCGGTAGTAATAGCCTTTCTCTACTCCACTCTCGGCATGCAGCACACGGCCTTGCTTCTCGGCGATCGGCTTGAGGATGTCTTCCAGTTCGGACGCACCGAAGCCGTTCACCACGATGTCGCGGGTTTTGCCGACGACACCCATGGCGTCGAGATTGATCACGCCGACCGTATTGACGAGCGGGATGGTCGGGTTGGCTACGTAGTATTTGGAGCCGAGCAGGCCGGATTCCTCCAACGTCACCGCGGCGAAGAGGATCGAGCGCGACGGCGCCACTGGCTGGGTGACGAACAGTTCGGCGATTTCGAGGATGCCGGCGACGCCGGTCGCGTTGTCGATCGCGCCGTTGTAGATCTGGTCGCCTTCGCCGTCCTTCTTGCCCAGATGATCCCAGTGCGCCATGTAGATCACGGCCTCATCGGGATGCGCACTGCCGGGCAGCAGGGCAAGCACGTTCTTCGACTCCTTGGTGCTGGTCGTGCTTTTGAGATCGGCGCTGAATTTCGCCTGCATTGGCACCGCGTTGAAGCCAGTCTTGCCTGCTGCGACACGCAACTCGTCGAGCTTGAGTCCGGCGGCGTCGAACAGCGACTGCGCAGTTTCGCCAGTGATCCAGCCCTGCAACGGCAGGCGCGGTTCCGGATCGCTCGACGGCGGCAAGTCGAACTGCGCGCCGCTCCAGCTGTTCTTCACCACATCCCAACCATAGCCCGCGCCATCGGTGTCGTGGATGATGATCGCGGCCGCGGCGCCCTGGCGCGCCGCCTCTTCGAACTTGTAGGTCCAGCGACCGTAATAGGTCATGCGCTTGCCGCCGAACAACGATTCGTCGCCGGCGTGGAACCCCGGATCGTTGACGAACATCACGACCGTCTTGCCTTTTACGTCGAGGCCCGCGTAGTCGTTCCAGTTCGCTTCCGGGGCATTCACGCCGTAGCCGACGAATACCATCTCGCTGGCGGCGACCTTCACTTCCGCCTGGCCCGTGCGAGTGCCGATCACCATGTCGTTGCCGAACGCGAGCGTGCGCTCGGCGCCGCCGACCATGATCTTCGCGACCGTGGCGGGATCGGCCGTGGTTTCCACCATCGGCACGGTCTGGAAATAGCTGTCGCCATTACCCGGTTTCAGTCCGAGACGCTCGAACTGCGCCTTGAGGTAATTGATCGTGAGTTGTTCGCCCCGGCTGCCGGGCGCGCGGCCCTCGAACTCATCCGAGGCCAGTGTCTTGACGTGTTGGCCGAAATCCTCGGCCGAAATTTCCGGGCCAAAAGTGTATGGCGGCGGCGGGGCAGACGGCGCGGGTGCGGTAACGACCGGCTCGGTTGCCTGCGGCGCCGGGGTGTCCGACTGCGAGCAGCCGACCAGCAAGCCGCTGAAGAGGGCGGCCGTCAGCGCGGCGTGGGGTGCGGGATAGCGCATATCGCGGCTTCCAGGAATCGAAGGAAGCCGCGATTGTAGTGCTTGAGCGCTACGGCGTCGCCCCGCTGAACTTCACCGCGGTTGCGCCATCGATCGGACCGACCTTGGCGGTGTCGTGCACGAACAGCTCGACCTCGCGCTCGAAGTCCAGCGTGCCCTCAACGACGGCATTGGGGCCGATCACCACGCGCGGCTTCTTCTGGTTGCCGAAATTGAACCAGCCCATGCTCGGTTTCTCGACCAGAATGCCGCCGCGCACGATCGAATCCGCACCCACATTGATGTCGCCGTTGACAGTGGCGATACCGTTGCCGATTTCGCCGCCGGCCAGTTTGATGCCGCCGTTGACCGTCTCGACCTTGCCCAGCACGCGGCTGCCACGTTCGATACTCACGCCGCCATTGACGGTCGACACATCGTGTGCGACTTCGACCATCGCGCCGATGCTGATGCCGCCATTGACGGTCTCCAGCGTCCCCACCTGGGCGCCATCATCGACCTGGATGCCACCGTTGACAGTGCTGGCGCTCTCCGCGCGCGTGCCTTGCTCGATCGAGATCGCGCCGTTGACGGTGTCGAGGTCGCCGTACTCGGTACCGGCTTCGGTACGGATCGCGCCGTTGACCTTGTCGATGTCCTGTCCTTTCGCAAGTATGAGGGGACTGACAAGCATGAAGGCGAAGAGAGCGAGGTT
Source organism: Chiayiivirga sp. (assembly GCA_046590875.1). GTDB lineage: Bacteria > Pseudomonadota > Gammaproteobacteria > Xanthomonadales > Xanthomonadaceae > JALCLA01. The sequence goes on along the minus strand of JBKJTK010000006.1, from coordinate 301 downwards.
GCGCATGGGAAACTCCTGGGTCGTGCGGTGGTTGTGTCGTAGGCGACGGGTCGGCGGGGCCGGCTGTGACGGTGTGTTGTGGCGGGTTGGATGCGGGGACTCCGCGGAGGGTTTAAGCGCATCCGCTATCATTTCGGTCCATCTCCCTGCCGGAAGTCATGGATGTCGCGTCCGAAACCTGTGTTGCTGCTCATCCTCGACGGCTGGGGCCATCGCGAAGAACGCGCCGACAACGCGATCGCCCAGGCGACGCTGCCGAACTGGCATGGCCTGCTGCGCGACTGCGCGCACACGCTGATCC
>JBKJTK010000319.1:0-2619 GCA_046590875.1 Chiayiivirga sp. | reverse complement strand
GCAGTGCCGGTGTCCTTGATGTCGTAGACCAGTCGCGCGCGTACGGCGCCGCCCTGGGCCGCGGTCAGGTCCACCGGCAACGTGATCTCGTTGACCGGCGCCGGCGCGTAGTCCCAGACCTGCAGGTCGTGCGAGGTAAACGCCATATGGCCGCGCAGGTCGTACTTCACCGCGTTCGCCTGGGGGACGCCGGCAACCGCAGGTCCATAGCGTTGCAGGTCGCGCAGATCGTAGGCCATCCAGCCGAGCTGACGTTGCACATTGGTGGTGACGGAGTTGCGTGGCGCAGTTGAAGTGCTCGCGTACTTGACCGGTTCCACGCTGACATCGCGCCACACCAGCTCGCGCGTAATGCCCTGATAGCAGTTTTGCGGATGGTGGTCGGCCTGGTAGGCCACGCCGAGCAGCGCGACGTTGACCTCCGGCCACGGCACGCCGACGTCGTAGCGCTGCAAATGTTCAGAGCTGCCGTTCGCGTCGAGGTCACCGTAGAACTCGACCCGGTCGGGGAAGAATTCGAGGCGCCAGTGCGTCAACACCATCTTCTGGTTCGGATCGATGACTGGGAAGCCCGCGGCACCGAGGCCCGGAAAATCCATGGCGTACTCGGTGTCCACGCCGCCGAGCGTACGATGCACGTCGAAGCGCGCGTACCAGCCGGTATTGCAGGGAATATCGTCGTAGCCGATCGCGACGAAGTTGAGGCTGTCCTCGAACGGCGGTCGCGACACCATATTCGGGACGTTGGTATTGGTGCCGCTGGTGACGCTGCCCGTGGCGGGGGTGAGCGATATCTCCCACCAGTGCCCGGTGGTGACGAACTTCGGCGCGTAGAACTCCACCACGCCCGGTTGCGACGCCGACACCAGCATCGGATTGCGCAGACGCGCGGTCAGGATGCCCTCGAAATTCATCCGCATCGCCGCGACCCCGGGCGAGCCATCGCCACCGACCACGAAGGCCTCGTTGTCCTCCTCGCCGTTGCGCGGATTCGCGTCGACGGATTTGTGCACGTCGATGTGGTAACCCGTGGTGTCCGGCTGCTGCAGGGTGGCGTTGTAGCTGGTATCGCCGCCGACATCCCAGTGGTCTTCGTTCCACCACACCGTGGTGCCGACGTGATCGATGCTGCCCTGACTATTGGTGTGATTGAGGGTCGAGGCGTGGTTGCCGCGCCAGGTAAAGGGCTCGAAGAAGCGTTTCGACGGCGTCGACGACTCGAAACCGTTGCCAAAAACCGTGGCGGTCGACTGCGCTGCCACTCCCGCGCCCACGCAGCAGAATCCTGCCCCGAGCAGCAGACGGGACCTCGTCCCCACCCGCGCTCCGAGGGGCCGCCGCGCGTTCATCGCTCGTCTTCGCCGAAGTCGATGCTCTCGTCCAGGTCGTCATCGTCGCCCTCGAACAGCTCGACGACCGCGTCGAGCACGTACTCGTGCATCCACGACCCGCCGGCCTCCGAGCCGATCAGCTCCTGGCCATCGCGCTCACTCGCAAACGTCAACACGGGCGTCACTTCGTTTCCTTCCAGGTTCATCACCCGATGACCATCAATGACCTCGGCAACCGCGAGCGCGATATTGCCAGTGGCTTCATGCAGTACGTGCTCATCGCTGACCCCAGCTTCGCGCAGGCCATCGCGGATGCTCGCGACGATCTCGTTCAGCACGTGCCGCTGCAGTTCATCGAAATGGGCGTTGTCAGTGAGGACTTTCATCGAAGACTCCGGAGCGGGTCGGTCGTCATCTGCGGGGGCAGAAGGCGGGTCGGGTAAGTTCGGCGCGGGTCGCCTAATTGGCCGGGCGATGGGGGCTGCCGATCGTATCCGGGTTGTAGCCGCCGAGTTCGAACTCCGGCGTCTGCGCACCCCCGTCCTTCAGCGTCACCGCGAAGCGAACGCGCGCCGCGTGCGGCAGCGCCGCGACGAAGGTCTTGAAGTCTTCGACGAACATCGCAGGCTCGCCGGTCTCCGGCAACTTCGCGGGATAGACCGTGGCCGGCGCATCATCGAACTGGACGCTGACGGTGCAAGGACTGGCGCAGCTGAAGTGACCGCGGTCGGACAGTAGATATACGTCGTCGCCCCATTGCGGATGGCGGCGCAGCACCAGGCGCGCTTTCGGGGCCGGCTTGCCGGCTTCAGCCGGGCCGAGCGTGTTGTTGCTGTAGAGATAAGCGGTCCGCACCTTACCGCCAGCGTCTTTGTCGTCGGTGGTGTGGTAGGCCCAGAGCTCGCGCAGGCGTTTGCCTTCTTTTTCGCCTTCGACCTTGACCCGCAGCGATTCCACCAGCGGTTTGGCTTCGATCGCCGCCTTCGTGCTTGGAAAGCGCTGCAGGATGTCGTTGGCGAAGTTGAGTGCAAGATCGTCGCGGCCGATGCTCTGCATCTGCTTCAGGCTCGCGAGTCGGGTCGCAGCCTCCTTCTCGGCCTGCGCCGCGTGGCGAGCCGCCTTTTCAGCCGCAAGTTTCTCGGCGTTGTTGCAGGCACCTAAGGCGAGCGCGGTGGCGAGCAGCAGAATCCGGGTCGACACGTTCATTGCAGGAATTCCTCCAGCGCCGCGGCGGTCTCGGCCGGGCGTTCCATCATGGGCATATGGTTGCAGCCATCGAGCAGTTTCA
>JBKJTK010000151.1:0-2702 GCA_046590875.1 Chiayiivirga sp. | reverse complement strand
GCTCGAATTCCGTAAACAGCGCATTGGTGCCCACGATCGTACCCGCGCGCTCCACGCCCTCGGCCGGAAAGCGGCCGGTATCGGTGAGTGCGGAAGACTCGAACATCACCAGATCGCCAACCGCTGCGACGCGCTCGACCGGGTTCCAGGTGCGGCGCTGCAAGCGCAGGGTTTCGATCATCTGGTCGATGTCGGCATCGGCGACGCTCGCGGTCGGCTTGACGATGTGCAGACCTGACACGTCGATGCTGCCGATCTCCGGCATCACTTCAAACGTGGCGGTGTACTGGATCGCGCCGCCCTCGGGCTGGCCTGTGGTTTCGATCGCCGGCGGCACCGCAGGACGCAATTTTTCCTGCTGCACGGCTTCGTTGAACGACTCGCGGATGAGCTCGCCCATGGCCTCGGATCGGACCTGGCGACCGTAGCGCTGCTCGATCACCTTGGCCGGCACCTTGCCGGGACGGAATCCCTTCAGCTGCACGTTCTTGCCCAGCTCTCGCAAACGCGCGCGCACATTGGCGTCCAGGCGCTCGGACGGCACGCTGACGGTGAGCTTGCGCTCGAGCTTGCTGAGGTTCTCTACCGAAACTTGCATTGTCACTCCTGGAGATCTGCATCCCGATGGGCAGGCAACCCTTGGTTGCGCGTGCCGGTCAGGCGGAAAAGTTGAACATGATGCCTTGTTGCGGCCGCTCCCGCCACGTTGCCGACCTCGGCAAGCACCGCGGATCGGGCGTGACGGCTGGTGCGAGAGAAGAGACTCGAACTCTCACGGGTTACCCCGCTGGAACCTAAATCCAGTGCGTCTACCAATTCCGCCACTCTCGCGCGAATGCCACGACGCCGCGCACGACCCAAACGGATCCGCGGAACCGTTCGCCTCGACCACCAAAGTCCGACAGGCTCCAAGAGAAAATGGTGGGTCGTGAAGGATTCGAACCTTCGACCTATTGATTAAGAGTCAACTGCTCTACCAACTGAGCTAACGACCCATTTTCTCGGGCTGCCGCTGGTGCGGCTGCGAAACGGCATTATGCCGCATCGCGGGTTTGGGGTGGAAGACGGGACTCGAACCCGCGACCCTCGGAATCACAATCCGATGCTCTAACCGACTGAGCTACATCCACCACGGCGAAGGTCCTTCTTCAAGAGACCGCACATCCATGTGCGGACTTTTTACCAAGAGCAGTGCTCTCGGTATGGTTTCCAAAATAACGGAAACCTGTGATTCATGGCGCGCCCGACAGGAATCGAACCTGCAACCGCCGGCTTAGAAGGCCGATGCTCTATCCGGTTGAGCTACGGGCGCCGCGCGGAAAAACTATAGCGCAGGTCCGTCGCCGTTGCGGTCGCTGGGACTTGGTCGGGGTAGAGGGATTCGAACCCCCGACCCTCTGCTCCCAAAGCAGATGCGCTACCAGACTGCGCTATACCCCGGCGGATCGGCTCTCTCGCGACCACCTGAATGGCGTCCGCGAAAGAGCGCGCATGGTACGTCTGGTGTCGGCAAGCGTCAACGGCGACGGGTGCGCAAATCGCGCGAGATCACCACCATCTCACCCGGCCCTCCCATCAATGGGGAGGGAGAAAAGCAAAAACGGCCGCGAGTCGCCCCGCGGCCGTGGTCTTTTCATCCAGACAACATCAATTCAACGCGGGGGTGTTTTCGGCGAAGTACTCGTGGCTGTCGGCGTTGCGAATCGCGTTGTTGGGCTTCTTGGTCAGGCGCTTGCACGCGGTCTGGCCATACGCCAAATCGTCCGTCCCGGCGACGACGTTGAAGTGGCTGACCTCGTGGATCGTGGTGCCACCCTTGGAATCCGTGCCGGTGGTCGGTGCGGTCCAGTACGCCCCGCACAGATAGACCTTGTAATGCTGGGTCGGGTAGACATAGGCGTAGGCGCTCTGGGTGCAGGTGCTGCAGTCGAACACCAGCGGTTGGTTGTTCAGCGCACCGTCGATGGCGGCGAAGTTGCTCTTCACCGTGGCATAGCGGGTCGAACTATAGGCGCCGAACCAGGTCGTGTAGCGCGCACCCGTCTGGTTGGCGCCCAGATAGCTGTTGGCGCTTGTCGACATTGAACGCGCGGCGCTGACGCCGCTGTTGATCGACGATATTTGACCGTTGTCGCACCCCACAAATCCTACCGATCCGACCTTCGCAAAGTTGAACACGCCGTACGGCTCCCGCGCGTATGGCACGTTGGCGCCGTCGATCCAAAGATGCACCGTTTCCGAACGCAGGTCGCGATCGCTGATTGGCGCGAGTTTCTCGTCGCCGTTGCTGGCATGGACCGCAAAGCCATCATGGAAATGCGCCACGGCCTGCGCCGCGTAGTTGCCCTTGGCTTGCATCTCGTAGTGGGCAGACAGGTCGATATCCACGCCCAACGACTGGCCCGCCTTGATTTCGATGTAATCCTCTGGCTGTGGCAAGCCGCGCTTGAACTCACGCCCGGTGTACTGGACCGGTTTGCCGTCCTTGCGCACATCGAAGAGGTCGGCGTCGATTCCGCGCAGAGGTGTTTCCCACGCCAGCACCAGCAGGTCGGTGGTACCGAAGTTGCTGATCGTGTAGCGGAGCTTGCCGCTACCGGCATCGGCCTTCTCGCTGCTCGGCGCGAGGCTGATTTCCAGCGCGGATTGCGTGGCGCTCGCAGCGCCAGAGGCCATCAGCGCCAGCGCAACGCTGGCGGCCA
>JBKJTK010000039.1:0-6575 GCA_046590875.1 Chiayiivirga sp. | reverse complement strand
GGCGCGAGAAGCGGTCTACGGCATGCCATTCCCGCACTGGAAGGCACAGCACCAGACCGAGGCGACGCCGGAGCAGTTGGCGGCATTCGAGGCCGCACAGGCGAAGCACCAGTAATCATGATGTAGAGCCGAACCCTTCGATAGCTCAGGAATGCCTTTTTCGGCGGCTCTCGGCGCATGGGAGCAAGATCAGCGGAGCAGGCTACGCCGCGCAGAACCGTGCATAGTCGATGTAGCCGGGGAACGCCCTTCCCGGCGCGCACAACGGACACTGCGGATCGGGAGCAAGCCGGGTCTCGCGGAAGTGACCTGCGAGCGCATCGAAACCGAGCAGACGACCGGACAGCGATTCACCGATGCCCAGCAGCAACTTGATCACCTCATTTGCCTGCAGCAGGCCGATCACGCCGGGTAGCACGCCGAGTACGCCGGCTTCGGCACAGTTGGGGGCGTCTTCGGCGCGCGGCGGTTCGGGAAAGAGACAGCGGTAGCAAGGCGCGATGCCACGCTTGCGTCCCGCATCGAACACACTTACCTGCCCTTCGAAACGATGCACGGCGCCGTAGACCAGCGGTTTGGCGTGTTTGATGCAGGCGTCATTGAGCAGATAGCGCAGCGGAAAGTTGTCGGCCCCATCCACCACCACATCGACGCCGTCGATCAGGCGATCGATGTTGCTTGATGTGACGCGTTCTTCGATCGCCTCGACCTTCACCCGTGGATTCATCGCGGTCAGCGTGCGTCGCGCCGACTCCACTTTCGACGTGCCGAGCGCGGCTTCGGTGTGCAGGATCTGGCGTTGCAGGTTGCTGCGTTCGACGCGGTCGTCGTCGGCGATGCGCAACGTGCCGATACCGGCCGCCGCAAGGTAAAAACCGACGGGCGAACCCAGCCCGCCCGCCCCGACCAGCAACACGCGCGAGGCTTCGAGTCGTTGCTGGCCGGCCAGCCCGACCTGCGGCAACAGCAGATGACGCGAATAGCGGTCGAGAAAATCTGCGTCGGCCGCGGCCTGCGTCATCGGCAAGTCGGCATCGCGCCAGGCATCGGTGCCGCCGGTGACGGACGCGAGTCGGCGATAGCCGCACGTCACCAGAAACTGCGCCGCCGCGAGTGAACGCCCGCCCTTGGCGCAGATCAGCACGAGCTCGGCGTCGGGGTTCGGCAGCGTCGCGGAAGGGTCGGCCTCCAGTTCAGCCCGCGCGATACCGATCGCATCCATCGCCATGCCGAGCGCGCGTTCGTGCGATTCGCGTACATCCACCAGGAGCGCGCCGCGCTGCTGCCGTAGATGCGCTTCGTGCGGCGGGATTTCCTCGATGCTCTTGGGTGCATTCATACCTGACCCTCGCAACCCGGTCCTTCGGGCGAAGGCGGGAATGACGATGCAACTATTCGCGCAGGATAGCGCCGTAGGGTTCGACATCTACCAGCGCGCCGGGAGCCAGCTCGCGACAATCCTCGGGCAGCACCAGCAACGCATTCGATTCTGCCGCGCCGCGTTGCTGATGCGAGCCCATGGCCGGATGCGGGCGTACGCCAAGCACGCCATCGTCGTTGCAAGTCAGTCGTGCACGACGGAACTCGAGCCGTGCGTGCGTCTTGCGCACCGGCTCCAGCAGGCGCGCACGCAGCGAGGCGGCGCGGTCACAGCGACCCTGCATCGCATCCAACAGCGGAACGGCAAGGCGTCGAAACGTCGCGAGCACCGAGACCGGATTGCCCGGCAGGCCGAGAAGCAGCGCACGATCCCATTCACCGAACAACACCGGCATGCCGGGCCGCATCATCACCTTCCAGAAGTGAATCCGGCCATGCTCGGCCAGCAAGGCTGGTAGCAGGTCCTTCTCACCGGCCGAAACGCCGCCGCAGGTGATGACGAGGTCGTAGGCCTCGCAGGCATCGCGCAGCGCGCTGGTCATTCGCAGCACATCATCTGGCAGCGCCGGCCAGCTCAGGGTGTCGATGCCCTCCTCGGCCAGCAAGGACTGCAGCAGGATGCGGTTGCTGTCATAGATCTCGCCCGGCGCAAGGGTGCTGCCCGCAGGACGCAATTCATCTCCCGTGGTAAATACCGCCACCGACGGACGCCGCGCCACCGGCAAGGTTGCGAAACCCAGGGCGGCGAGCAGGCCAAGGCCCGCGCTGCCCAGGGTGCTGCCGGCGTCGAAGACGTGCGCTCCCGCCTCAACATCCTCACCGACCTGTCGCACATTCGCGCCACGAAGGGTTCCCGCCGACAACCTCACGTGATCGTCATCAACGCGCGCGTTCTCCTTGATCACGACGGTGTCGGCGCCAGCCGGTAGCGGCGCGCCGGTGGTGATGCGCGCGCATTCACCCGCGCCGACGTGCAGCGCCAGCGTGGTGCCAGCGTATTGCGTACCTATCAGGCGCAGCGTGGTTTCCGAATCCGCGCGCAGCTCCTCGCCGCGCACGGCAAACCCATCCATCGCGGAATTGACGAACGAAGGCAGCGAGATCGGCGCGAGGATGTCTTCGCGCAGCACCGAGCCTCGCGCTTCGCGTAATCCAGGGTGCACCGTTTCGACCGGGCGCGATGAGCCTATCCGGCGCATCGTATCGATGGCTTCGGCGAAGGCGATGCCGACAGGATGACTCAAGCAGGTATATCCTCGGGCGAATTCAAGTTGCCGAAGCGCAGTCCCTCGAACCGGCAGGGATATACCGGAAAGCGATGCTGCCATTCGCGAACGGAGCGCTTGCCGGCCTCGAAATTCTCGATCGCATGAGCGGCCATCGCGGCGGGATAGAGCGCGAACAGCGGTTGCAGACCCTCGTCGTCCTCAGCCACCACGGCATGAAAGATTTCGTCGCTGCGCTCCATCAGCATGCGCGCCACGAACCCATCGGGAAAGCGCAGCACATCCACTGGCACCGTGAGCAGAAAATCCTCGCGCACCTCAAACAACAAGCTGGCCAGCCCGGCTAGCGGTCCAGGATGATCGGGCCAACGGTCGGGGACCACATCTACACCGAGCGATCGATACTGGTCGAGATGGCGGTTGGCGCTGACCAGCACGCGGTTGACTGAGCCGCCGAGCGCATCCAGTACGCGCTGGATCTGGGCGCGACCGTCGACCTCGATCCAGCCCTTGTCGCGTCCGCCGAAGCGCTGGCCGCGGCCACCGGCGAGAATGCCGAGGGCGAGCGACGCGGTCATGCTACTTTTTCTTACTGCGCTTGTGATGCCGGATCATCTCCTGGCGCTTTCGCTTCTGGGAATCGGTGAGCACGTTGACCTTGTCGGCATAAGGGTTTTCGCCCTGACGGAATTCGAGCCGCAGTGGCGTGCCGACCAGCTTGAAACGCGCGCGCAGGAAATTTTCCAGATAGCGCTTGTAGCTGTCAGGCAGGCTCTTCACACGGGTGCCGTGGATGACGATGGTCGGCGGATTCTCGCCCGCGGGATGCGCGAAACGCAGTTTGGCGGCGTGGCCGCGCACGATCGGCGGGGTATGGGTCTCGTAGGCGATTTCGAGCGCTTTGGTCAGTTCTGAGGTGGTGAACTTGCGCGTCGCAGACTGGTGCGACTTGTGCACCGCGCGCAACAGCTCCTTCAGCCCGGTACCGTGCTTGGCCGAGATCGTTACGATCGGCGCATACGCAACAAAGACCAGCCGGCGTTCCAATGTGGCCGTGCATTGCTCACGCTGATACTGGGTCAGACCATCCCATTTGTTGACCGCGATGACCAGTGCGCGACCGGCATCGAGCACGGCGCCCAGCACGCTGGCGTCCTGGTCGGTCACGCCTTCGGTGGCATCGAGCATGAAGATGACGACTTGACTCGCGTCGATGGCCTGCAGCGATTTAATGACGCTGAACTTCTCGACCGCTTCCTCAACCCGTGCTTTGCGTCGGATGCCGGCGGTGTCGATCAAACGGTACTTGCGACCGTCGCGGTCCATATCCACGGAAATCGCGTCGCGGGTGGTGCCCGGCGTTTCAGAGGCGATCATCCGCTCTTCACCCAGCAGGCGGTTTACCAGCGTCGACTTGCCAACGTTTGGACGCCCCACTACTGCCAGCCGCAGTCGCTCCGGATCGAACAGCGCCGGATCGAGCTCGTCGGCCTCAGGTTGCGGAAGCTGCAGTCCGATCTCAGCCAACACCGGCAGCAAGCCACGCTGGTGCGATGCCGACACCGGAAACGTACCTGCGATACCGAAGCGCGCGAACTCACTCAGCGCGGTGGACTCCTCGAGACCGTCGACTTTGTTGACCAAAAGCAATGCCGGCTTGCCGCTGCGGCGCAGGGTGGCGAGGATGTTCATGTCCTGCGGCACGATGCCTTCGCGCGCGTCAACCACGAACACCAGCAGGTCGGCCTCGGCAATCGCTGCCATCGACTGCTGGGCGGTAAGCCCGGCGAGGCCCTCGTCCTCGCCAGTAAGGCCCCCGGTGTCTACCAGCACGAACGGACGGCCTTCGATCAGGCGGCACACGCCGTAGTTGCGGTCGCGAGTGACGCCCGGCTGGTCGTGCACCAGCGCATCGCGCGTGCGAGTGAACGCATTGAACAGGGTGGATTTGCCGACATTGGGTCGGCCGACCAGGGCGACCAGGGGCAGCACGTGACCTCGCAACAGAATCGAAGGGCGCGACGCGCCAATACCACTATCTCACACGCGCCGGGCGCTTTGCCTCGACCGTGTGATGGGGTGGAACAATCGCGCCAAAACGCGCCGCGGGTTACTGCAAACGATACGCACCGAGCTCGCCATCAGTGCCGATTGCGTAGAGCACGCCGTCAGCAACTTGTGGCGTGGCGCGGATCGGGTCGCGTGTCAGGCGGTCGCGCGCGGCGAGTGCGCCGTCGTCGAGGTTGAGCCAGTGTAGATAGCCTTCGAGATCGCCCACCACGGCGTAGTTGCCCTGGATCGCAGGCGTGGTCAGCCAGCGATGCGCCAAGCCCTCCTGTTTCCACACCGACGCGCCGGAGCTGCGGTCCAATGCCCACACCGAGCCGTCGGTGTCGCTTACGAGAAGCTTGTTGCCGGCGAGCGCGAGTCCCGAATAGCTCGAAAGCTCGCGATTCCACATCGGGCGGCCGCCCTCGAGGGCGATCGCAAGCACTTGTCCGTTGTAGGCGGCAGCGAACACTTCGGTCGCATCGACGAGGATTTCGCCATCGATATCGACCATGCGGTCGATTTCGGTACGACCTTCGCCCACCGCGACGGTCTGTTCCCACTGCTGCACGCCATCTTGCAGTCGCAACGCGACGACCTGGCCGTTGTCGTACCCCAGGAATACCGCATCCTGCGCCACCAGCGGCGAACTGTTGCCGCGCAAGGTCAGCGACGGGAGACCGCGATCGTAGACCCAGCGACGTTCGCCGTCGGTGATGTTGTAGCCGAACACGCGACCGTCGTTGGCACGTACCACGCCGATGCCACTGCCCACCGCGGGCGACGCAATGACTTCGGAAGAAACTTTCTTGCGCCAGCGTTCTTCACCGTTGTCCGGATTCAACGCCAACACGTCGCCGTCAAGTGAGCCCACCAGCACGGTGCCGTCGCCGACCCCCGGGCCGCCCGAGAGACGCAAACCGGTTTCGACCGCCCACAATTCCGCGCCACTGGCGGCATCCAGGGCATAGACCCTGCCTTCCAGATCTGCGGCGTAGAGGCGTCCGTCCGCCAGCACGGGGTGCTGACGCACTCCGAGCCGCTCTTCTCCGTCGCCCACACCCTGCGACCACAACTGAGCGACGCTGACTGTCGGGGTCAGCTCGGTGAGTTCGGTAGGCGGCTCAACATTGTCCTTTTTCGAGGACTTGCTGCAGCCGGAAATCGCCAACAAGGTGCTGGCCAGCAACGCACAAGCCGCGATCGGAAGCCGCAAGCGGGTTAGTCGCATATCATGCCTCCGGCTGGTCGACGCTGCCGCCGACGTCGGCGAGTTTCATCTCGATGATGCGTCGATTCGGCGCCCCGGTATCGAGCGTGGTCAACGCATGTTTGTACGCCTCGCGCGCGTCGTCGGTGCGGCCCAACGCCTGCAGCGCATCGCCGCGCACTTCTTCCACCAGACCCGCGTACATGTCCTTCGGGATCGCGGCGGCATGTTTGAGGGCTGCCTCAGAGTCGCCGTTGGCGAATGCCAGGCGCGCCCGACGCAGGTTCGCCAGTCCGACCAGCGCGGGATCAGTGGTCAGCGCAGCGACCTTCTCCAGCGCCTTTGCTGCCGCATCCTTGTCGCCGGTGGCGAGTTTCACGTCCGCGAGCTGCAACGCTGCGAGCGCGGCATAGGGCGTGTCCGGATAATCTTTCGCCAACGCGTCCGCCAACGCGGAGACAGTGTCGGTTTCCTTGCGCTCAATCGCATCGGTCAGCGCTTGATACTGGGTCGCCGCGGTGACGCGATGTTCGACCTTGCTGCGCTCCCACCACTGCCACCCCAAGATCAACCCGAGACCGAGCGCCACGCCGGTGATGATGGCGCTGCCGTTCTGCCGCAGCCAGGCGCGGACGTGTTCGCCTTTTTCATGTTCGTCCATCAATTCGAGAGCCATGCGCAATTCCAGAAAATCGGCGCGCCGCCATGCG
>JBKJTK010000023.1:0-4215 GCA_046590875.1 Chiayiivirga sp. | reverse complement strand
TAGGTGACCGAGAACTCGGTGGGTTGGCCGGTCTGTGCCGGCCTTTCCAGATACACCGTGCGTTGCAGGGTCGGTGCGGGGGCGAGCTGGTGCTGCGTCGGTTCGGTGCCGATCAGCCGGATGTCTTCCTGCTGCCCGGGTATTTCGCGCGGGAACGGGATCCAGGCGCGTAGCGTCTCGCCGGCCGGAGCCGCGTCGGGCTTCACGATCAGCGCCTGGATGATGCGCACGCGCCGCGGCGCGACGCTTGTGGATTGGCTTGCGCGCGCCTGCGCCAGGACTTCGCGATGGTGCGGATGCAGCGTTTCCATCGGACCGATGTTGCCGCGCGCGGCGTCGGGCCGGCGTCGGGCCGCGGCGGCCGCGCTGACGCGGAACAGGTTCGGCACCGCGTACGCGAAGTAGCGCGGCTCGCCATCGATGTTCAGGCGTTCGAGCAGTGTCGGTTGGTCCCAACGCGAGAACTCTTCGGCGCGCAGATCGGGGATTTCGAGCCGCAAGCGGGCTTCGACCTCGATACGCGTCAAGCTGAAATCCAGGCGGAGGCGGCGCATGCGCTCGCGCTCGAATTCCAGGGCGCGCACTTGCGTATCCGTCAGTCCCCCCTGCGCGAGGGCCCGCACCAGACTGGCTTCGGCTTGGGCAAACTGGCCCGCGTCCACCTGTGCGATGACGTGTTCGATGGCGGTAGGCTTGATGGCGGCAGGCCGCGTCGTAACAGGCGGGATCGTGGTGGCGCGCTGCGATTCGCTGGCCTGGGCGCCAGATGCGACCATGGCAAAGACCAGCATCCATGCCCGAACGCATCCGGACGCGCGTGCCGGCGTTGTCGTCGCGAACGATGATCGCGTCTGATCCGTGTCGGTTCCCACGCCGTCCAACCTGGTTGATGCCCCTTTCACGCTTGTTTAACACGGTGACAATGGCTCGTCAATAATTTATTCTCCGCGTAACAGTTGTGCGCAATAGTTATTCTCATGGTTGCTGAATCGTCTCGACGCAGCGCGCCAAACGCGCATCGCGACAGGAGGGGTCGGAAGGGTGATTGAATCGAGTTGGCTCTATCTGGCGCTGATGTTGTTTGCGGCCGGACTGTTCCCGTTCCTGCAACAGCGACTGCGTTGGCGCGTGTTCGAGATGCTGCCGCCGATCGTGCTGACGTATTTGTTCGTCATGACGCTGGCCGTGGCAGGGCTTTGGCAGGCGAGTGCGGAGATCGTCGTGGCGCAGGGCGCGCTGGTGAAACACTTGCTGCCGGCGTTGTTGTTCCTGCTGATGGCGACCTGCGACGTGCGCGCGATCCTTGCGCTCGGGCCACGGCTGCTGGGCGTGTTCGCCTGTGCGCTGTTGAGCATTCTGGTTGCACTGATCGTGGTCTTCCTGCTGTTCCGTCACGCGTTGCCCGCCGATGGCGCGCTAATCTTCGCTGCGCTCAGCGCCACCTGGGTCGGCGGCTCGGCCAATCTGTTGGCGGTGAAGCAGGCGATCGGATTGTCGGAGTCCTCGCTCGCGCCCGCGCTGCTGACTGATGCGGTGTGTTACTCGGTCTGGGTGGTGGTGCTTTTCTCCGCCGGCCCACTGGTAGCCACGTTCAATCGTTGGGCCAAGGTCGAAATCACGGACACGCCCGTGGTGGAGGCCGTCACGGCAGAACCCACGGATCCCGGCACGGTGCTGCTGTGGCTGGGTCTGGCGATGCTGGTGGGACTGGGGGCGCAGCGCCTGTCGCTGTTCGCTCCGGTCACTGGGTTTATGACGCCTACCACGTGGACCGTCCTGATCGCGACCGTCGTGGGCCTGATGGTCGCCCAGTTGCCGCTGGGCCGCGTGCCGGGTGCGGCCGGCATCGCCTCGGCGCTTTTGGCGGTGTTGGTGGCGGTGATGGCTTCGCAGAGCAGCTTCTCCGGTCTCGCGACCGCGCCGTTGGTCATTCTCTGCGGTTTCCTCGTGCTGGTGATCCACGCCGGCCTGCTGCTGCTGGCAGCGCGCGCACTGCACTTCGATCTGCGCCTGTGCACCATCGCTTCGTTGGCGCAGATCGGAGGCATCGCGACGGCGCCGATCCTGGCGGCGACCTACTCGCGCGCGCTGGTACCCGTAGCGGTGCTGATGGCGATGCTGGGTTACATCCTGGGCACCGGCGTGGGCTTGATGATGGCCAGATTGTTGGGCGCTCTCGCCCCGGTCGCAGGAGGATGACGATGCAAACGAGCAACCCCACCCATACCGTTCGCCCTGAGGTATCGAAGGGCAGCCTGCGAGCCCTTCGCTACCTCAGGGCGAACGATCTATTCGAGACGTGCTGCACCGTGTTGCTCGTCTGGCTGCTCGCATTCGCCGCGCCGCTGGCGTGGGCCGACGCGACCACGCCCGCGCATGGCGTCATCGGCGTGCAGACCAAGCATCTGGATCCGGAATTCTGGATCGACGCGCAGCGCGAGTCCGCGCGCGTGGTGCTCGACCCGGCGCAAATTGAAAAGCAAAATGCTGACCTCGAGCGCCTCGACGCTACCGTGCACGACGTGGAGGGCCTGCCGGCGACGCTGTCGCGCGCGGCGATCAGCGCCTGGATCGAACCAATCTCGGTGGCGCCCACCGCGCCCCTGTTCGACGAACGCGGACACAGCGTCCCGCAATCCGACCTTGATGCGGTGCTCGCCAATGCCGCACTGGACGTGATCCCGCTTGCCACCTCGCTGCGCTACGGTCTGGTTACGCAACGCGCCGACCTGCGCACGTTTCCCACCCGACGGCGCGTGTTCCGTTCGCCCGACGACCACGACATCGATCGCTTTCAGGAGAGCGCGCTGTTTCCCGGCACGCCGGTGGCGGTGCTGCACGCCAGTCGCGACGGCCAGTGGTGGTTCGTGGTCAGCCCACGTTACGCGGCGTGGATCGAACAGCCGCACGTTGCGCTGGGCTCGACGCAACAAGTCTTCGCCTATGGTCGCAAGACGCCGTATCTCATCGTCACCGGCGCGACGGTGGAAACACGCTTCACGCCGGAGCGGCCGCAAGTCTCGCAACTGCAGCTCGACATGGGCGTGCGGGTGCCGCTGCTGGTCGATTGGCCCGCGGATCAGGCGGTCAACGGCCAGCATCCGTACAGCGGGCACGTCATCGAACTGCCCCAGCGCGCTGCCGACGGAACCCTGGAACTGGTGCCCGCGCTGTTGCCTCTCAACGCCGATGTGGCCCGCGAGTACCTGCCGCTGACGCCGGCCAACCTGCTGCGGCAGAGCTTCAAGTTCCTGGGCGAACGCTATGGCTGGGGCCACGCGTATGCCGCGCGCGATTGCAGCGGCTTCGTCTCCGAGGTTTACCGCAGCTTCGGCGTGCAGCTGCCGCGAAACACCCGGGATCAGGGCGTGAGCGCCGCGTTCGACCGCATCGCGCTCGACGAGCACACCTCGCGGGCGGAGCGCCTGGCCATGATCCGCACGCTGCGGGCAGGGGATCTGGTCTATATCCCGGGCCATGTGATGCTGGTGATCGGGCGCGAGGGCGAAAATACCTATGTGATCCACGACACCACGGGCATCACGTACCGCGACGGCAAGACGCTACGCCGCGTAGCGCTGAACTCGGTGGCGGTGACGCCGCTCGAACCGTTACTGGCAGACGAGACCCGGTCCTACGTCGACCGCATCTACAGCATCCAGCGCATCCGCGCGCGCGCGGCCGTCGACGTCGGACCCCAGACGGAACTCACCCGATGAATTGCGCCCCATGAAAATCACTGCGATCGAACTTGGCATGCTGCGTGTGCCGTTGAAGACTCCGTTCAAGACCGCCTTGCGCACGGTGCACACGGTGGAAGACATCGTGGTGATGGTGCGCACCGATTGCGGCCGTGTCGGCTACGGCGAAGCGGCCCCCACGGCGGTCATCACGGGTGATACCCACGGTTCGATGATCGAGGCGATCCGCAAGATCATCGCGCCGCGCCTGATCGGGCAGGAGATCGCCAATCTCAATCACATCACGCATCTGATCCAGGGTGCGCTGGAACGCAATTACGGCGCCAAGGCCGCGGTCGAGATCGCGATCTACGACCTGTTCGGCCAGCTCTACAACGCTCCGCTCTACAAGATTCTTGGCGGTGGCGACCCGGTGATCAGCACCGACATCACGATCAGCGTGGATTACATCGACAAAATGGTGGCCGATTCGCTGGACGCCGTGGAACGCGGTTTCGAGTCGCTCAAGATCAAG
>JBKJTK010000076.1:0-8236 GCA_046590875.1 Chiayiivirga sp. | reverse complement strand
ATCGCCGAGCAGGAAATGCCGGGGCTGATGTCGATCCGCAAGAAGTACGCCGCCGCCAAGCCGCTCAAGGGCGTGCGCGTGACCGGCTCGCTGCACATGACGATCCAGACCGCGGTGCTGATCGAAACGCTCAAGGACATCGGCGCCGACGTGCGCTGGGCCTCGTGCAACATCTTCAGCACCCAGGACCACGCCGCCGCCGCCATTGCCGTCACTGGCACGCCGGTATTCGCGTGGAAGGGCGAGTCGCTGGAAGAGTATTGGGACTGCACGCTCGACGCCGTTACCTTCCCGGGCAACAAAGGCCCGGAACTGGTGGTCGACGATGGCGGCGACGTCACCTTGTTGATCCACAAAGGCTTCGAGTTGGAGAAAGGCTCGAAGTGGGTCGATGAACCGGCGTCCTCGCACGAGGAGCAGATCATCAAAAACCTGCTCAAGCGCGTCGCCAAGGAGCGTCCAGGTTATTGGACAAATGTAGTCAAGGACTGGAAGGGTGTTTCGGAAGAGACCACCACGGGCGTGCATCGTCTTTACCAGATGCTGGAAGCGGGCAAGTTGCTGGTGCCGGCGATCAACGTCAACGACTCGGTCACCAAGTCGAAATTCGACAACCTCTACGGTTGTCGCGAGTCGCTGGCCGATGGCCTCAAGCGCGCGATGGACGTGATGCTGGCTGGCAAGTGCGCCGTGGTCTGCGGTTACGGCGATGTCGGCAAGGGTTCGGCGCACTCGCTGCGCGCCTACGGTGCCCGCGTCGTGGTCACCGAGATTGATCCGATCAATGCGCTGCAGGCCGCGATGGAAGGCTTCGAGGTGAACACTCTCGAGAGCACGCTTGGGCGTGGCGACATCTACGTCACCACCACGGGCAACAAGGACGTGCTGACGCTCGCGCACATGCAGCAGATGAAGGACCAGGCCATTGTCTGCAACATCGGCCACTTCGACAATGAGATCCAGGTCGATGCGCTGAACGCGTCGAATGCGGTCCGGCTTAATATCAAACCGCAGGTCGACAAGTACACGTTCCCGCGAGCGGACGGAAAGCCGGGCAATGCGATCTTCCTGCTGGCCGAAGGCCGTCTGGTGAACCTGGGCTGCGCCACCGGCCACCCGAGCTTCGTGATGTCGAATTCGTTCTCGAATCAGACGCTCGCGCAGATCGACCTGTGGGCGAACAAGGACACGTACGCCGCCAAGGTCTACATCCTGCCGAAAAAGCTTGACGAGGAAGTCGCGCGGCTGCATCTGGACAAGATCGGCGTGAAACTCACCACGCTGACCACAGAGCAGGCCGCGTATCTCGGCGTGCCGGTGGAGGGTCCGTACAAGCCGGAGCATTACCGCTATTGAGTTTTTGAACTAGCAGCAACGACACACCACGGGCGCCGCGAGGCGCCCGTTTTCGTTTCCGTGGCGAACCGTGACGAAGCGCGACGAACTTCACGAAATTCGACTAACCTAGCCCGGGGCTTGCACGGGGGAGGAGGCGTGTCGCTTTTCGCAGAGCTCAAACGCCGCAAGGTGTTCAAGGTCGGCGGCGCCTATCTGGTGATCGCCTGGCTGGCCGTGCAGGTCGCAAGCATCGCTTTCCCCGCGTTCGAGGCGCCGCCGTGGGTGCTGCGGGTCTTCATCCTGGTGTTGATGCTGGGCTTTCCATTGGCGCTGGTGCTGGCCTGGGTACTGGACGCCACGCCCGACGGGCTGAAGGTCGAAGCGGCCCGGCTTGGCAACAAGCGCATGACAGCGATCGCCGCCGCGTTCGTGGCGCTGGCGTTGGCCTGGTATTTTGTCGGTCAGCCTGCGGTTCGCGAGGCCACTACGCCGCGTGCGGCTACGTCCCCGGCGGCCGCGTCGCCTCCAAGTGCCACCGCACCGGAGAAGTCGATCGCCGTCCTGGCCTTTGCCGACATGAGCCCGGGCAAGGACAACGAATACCTTGGCGACGGGATCGCCGAGGAGATCCTGAACGCGCTGGCGAAGGTTGACGGACTGAAGGTCGCCGGCCGCACATCTTCGTTCTCGTTCAAGGGCAAGGACGCCGACCTGCGCACGATCGGGCAGTCCCTCAGCGTCGCGCATGTGCTCGAGGGCTCGGTGCGGCGGCAGGGCGAGCAGGTTCGCATCACGGCCCAGTTGATTCGTACCAGCGACGGTTTTCATTTGTGGTCGGAAACGTTCCCGGGCGCGATGGACGACGTGTTCGCGTTGCAGGAACGCATCGCTCGCGCGGTCACCGATGAGCTGAAGATCGTGCTCGGCACCGAGCAGGCGCTGCAACTGGTGGACGCCGGTACGCAGAACGCCGAAGCGTACGCGCTGTACCTGCAGGCCTCGCTGATCTTCCATCGCCGTCAGGGCCCGCGCATGCCCGAGGCCGAGACGATGCTGAGCAAGGCTATCGCGCTCGATCCGCGCTTCGCGCGGGCGTGGGCGCGCATGGCGTCATTGCGCGCCATCGCCCGCAACTACAGCAACATCGATCCGGAGAAGGCCCTGGTCGGGGTGCAGGACGCGGCAACGAAGGCCATCGCCATCGACCCGGCGCTGGCTGAACCGCATGCGGCCCTCGCCCTCACCCTCGGCAGCCTGCGCCGCTATCGCGAGGAACGAAGCGAGTTCGCCCAGGCCCTCGCGTTGGACTCCGACGACGTGATCGCCAATGTCTGGAACGGCACGTCGCTGGCGAGGAGCGGTTACCGGCGCGAGGCGAACGCCGCACTCGACCGTACCCTGAAGCTGGATCCGCTATTGCCGATCGCCTTGCTCTGGCGCGGGATGGGGCATTTCAGCGACGGCGAACTGGAGATCGCGCAGCAGCAACTGCGCCTCGCCGACGAGGGCGGGTTGGCGTTCGCCGGGCTCGGACTGGGCCAGGTCGCTGCCTCGCACGGCGAAGTGGAAGAGGCCGCAGGCCACTTCGCCCGCGCGTTCCGCGCGCTGGCCGCCGATTTCCCGGCAGAGACGATCGAAGTCTTCGCGCGCGCCTGCGCGGGGGATCCCAGCGCGCGCGCGCCGGCGATCGCACTGATCGACGTGCATCTGAAACAGAATCCGGCGTTGGTGCCGGGCATCGCCGTGTACGTGCTGCTGTCGGTCGGCGAAAGCGAACGCGCGCTCGAACTGCTCGGGCCCAAACCGACATCAAACGATCCGCTGGTGTTGGGAAGCCTGTTCCGCAGCGTCTGGCCCGACGCGCTCACCTCGCCGCGCTTCCCGGTGTTCGCGCGCGAAATCGGCTTGGCGGCGCTGTGGGACGAGTTCGGCGCGCCGGACCGCTGTCGCAAGCAGGGCGACGACTGGATCTGCTCGCCGTGAACAAGCCCGCCGCGTGAGCTTCCTCGCCGAACTTCGTCGTCGCAACGTCATCCGCATGGCGGGGCTGTATCTCGTCGGCGCGTGGCTCATCGTGCAGGTCGTGAGCACGGTCCTTCCCGTTTTTGAGTTCCCGCCGTGGGCGTTGCGCGGCGCAATCGTGGCGCTCGCGGTCGGCTTCGTCCCGGCCCTGGTGTTCTCCTGGGTATTCGAACTCACGCCGGAGGGTCTCAAGCGCGATGCCGACGTGGACCCCGCCGCGTCGATTGCGCCGCAGACCGCGCGTCGCCTGGATCGCATGATCATCGTCGTGTTGCTGCTTGCGCTCGGCTACTTCGGCGTCGACAAGTTCGTAATCGCGCCGCAGCGTGAAGCGGCGCTGCAGTTGGAGGCAGAGCAAGCCGGAGCGGCGCGTGCCGCGAGGCACAGTGCCGCGAAAGCCGAGGCGGCGGCTCCGGCGAAGTCGATCGCGGTTTTACCGCTCGACAACGCCAGCGGCGACAACGACCAGCAGTATTTCTCGGATGGGCTGTCCGAGGACCTGATCATCGCCCTGTCGCAGTTCAACGGACTGAAGGTGATCAGTCGCAACTCGGCATTCAAGTACCGTGACAGTACCGAGGATGCCCGGACCATCGGTGCCAAACTGGGCGTTGCGCACTTGCTGGAAGGCAGCGTGCGTCGGTCGGGTGACACCGTGCGCATCACCGCGCATCTGGTCAAGGCCGCGGATGGCAGCACCCTGTGGTCGCAGCGTTACGACCGGCCATTCAAGGACCTGTTTGCACTGCAGGACGAGATCACCCAGGCCATCGCCGGCGCGCTCGAGTCGCAGTTGCAGATCTCTCCCGGCGCCGTGCTGCAAAGCGCGCGGCCACCGAGCGGTAACATGGATGCGTTCGTCGCCTATCTCCAGGGCAAGTTCCACGACGGACGCGGCCCCGAGGCCGATACACGCAAGGCCATAGACGCTTACACCACCGCGACCCGCCTCGATCCGACCTATGCCCACGCCTACGCGAAGCTGTCGCGGGCGTGGACCAACCTCGCCGCGGCATTTCTTGCCGGCGAGCCCGCGCAGCAGGCGTACGTCCAGGCGCGCGAGACCGTCAACAAGGCTTTGGCACTGGCGCCGGATCTCGCGTCGGCTCACGACGCGCGCGGTTACCTGCTGGGCACCGCCGACTTCGACTGGATCGGCGCGGAAGCCGAGCTTCGCCGCGCGCTGCAACTCGCGCCGAATGACGGCACTATCAAGTTCAGCCTGGCCAACCTGCTGGCAACCCTGGGCCGGCATGAGCAGGCGGTGGAGCTCAACCGGCAGGCGCTGGCGACCGATCCGGTCAATCCCGGCTGGCACTACTGGCTCGCGATGCATCTCATGCCGCTGGGGCTCCTTGACGACGCCGAGCGCGCGGTCCGCAAGTCGATCGCGCTGCAACCCAAGGGCGCGACCTGGTTCGCCCTCTTGGCGATCATCGAGATCGAGCGTGGCAACGCCGCAGCGGCGCTGGCCGCCGCCCAACAGGAGCCGCTGGATGGAGGCTGGCAGGAAATCGCCATCGCTCAGGCGTTGCAGATTGGATCTGATCGCAGCGCCGCCGATGCCGCATTGCAGGAAATCATCAACACCCAAGGCGACATCGCGGCGTACCAGGTCGCCCAGATCTATGCATTGCGCAACGACGCGAACAACGTCTTCGCCTGGCTGGATCGCGCCTGGGCGAATCGCGACCCCGGCATCGTCTACCTGCTCTTCGATCCGTTGATCCTGCGCTACCGCAACGACCCCCGCTTTGCGGCGCTGACCGCCAAGGTCGGGTTGCCCGCGCCGGCCCAGCAAACCGCCACGTCGCAACCACCGGCTGCGGAAAAGGGGTCGGCAACGACGACTTCACTTGCGACTGAGTCGACCCGATGAAGCTCCTCGCCGAACTCCGCCGTCGCAACGTCATCCGCATGGCGGGGTTGTATCTCGTCGCAGCGTGGTTGATGACCCAGGTGGCCGGCACCGTGTTGCCGATGTTCGGCGCGCCGGAGTGGGTCGCGCGCAGCGTGGTGGTGTTGCTCGCCATCGGATTCATTCCGGCACTGGTGATTTCCTGGGCGTTCGAACTGACCACCGAAGGCTTGAAGCGCGATGCTGCAGCGAACCCGGCGGGCTCGATCCCCCCGCAGCCGGCACCGCGCGACTGGCGGGACATCAACCGGAAATCTATCGCCGTGTTGCCCTTCGAGAACCTCAGCGAAGACAAGGCCAACGCCTATTTCGTCGAAGGCATCCAGGATGAGATCCTCACCCGACTGGCCAGGATCAGTGCGCTGAAAGTCAGCTCGCACACTTCAACCCGACAATATGCCGCCAAACCGGGCAATCTGGCCGAAATCGCCTGGCAACTGGGCGTCGCCAATATCCTCGAAGGCAGCGTGCAGCGCTCGGCAGGCACGGTCCGCGTCAACGTGCAGTTGATAGAGGCCGGCAGCGATTCGCAGCTCTGGGCCGAGTCCTACGATCGCGGCATCGAGAACATTCTCTCAGTGGAAAGCGAGGTCGCGCAATCCGTCGCCGACGCGCTGAAGGCCAGGCTGTTGCCGGCCGAGAAAGTGCGCAATATCCAGGTGCCAACGACCATTTCGGAGGCCTACGACCAGTTTCTCAAGGCCGAACATTTCACCCGGCAAATCGTTTCGTCCCGCGCTAAGGACCCTGCCGAGATGGCGCGCCAGGCCGTGGGTTTTTACGAAGGCGCGATCGCGGCCGATCCCGAATTTGCGCTGGCTTACGCGCAGTTGGCGCATCTGAAGAGCTATTTGTACTGGAACGATATCGACGCCAGTCCGCAGGCGATCAACGCCGCCCAGATCGCCGCAACCCTGGCGCTGACGCTGGAACCCAATCTGCCCGAAGCCCATCTGGCGATGGGCTATGTTCGTTTTTGGGGGCGGCGGGACTACGCCGGAGCGCTGACGGAATTCGCGACCGCGCGCGCGAGCCTGCCAAACGACGCCAACGTGATTGCGGCGATCGCCTTTGTGCACCGTCGACAGGGCAACCTGTTGCAAGCCATCGCCGAGTTGCAGCAGGCCGCTGGGCTGGACCCGTACGATTCCAGCCTGACGCGCGATCTTGGCGACACCTTGCTGTATTTGCGCCGCTACGCCGAAGCCGTGGCGGCCTTCGATCGATCGCTGGCCTTGACTCCAGACAACATCGAAACGCATATCTATCGCGCCGCTGCGCTGCAGATGTGCGGCGACCTCGAAGGATCGCGTCGCGGGCTGGCAGCGATTCCTGCGGATTACGACCCGCAAGGTTCGGTGTCGCTGGCGCGGTTCAATCTTGCCCTGGCGATGCGCCAACCCGAGGCCGCACTCGCGGCCATCGCCATGGCGCCGACGTGGTTGCTCGACAACGTCAACAACGTCCTGATTCCGGCAACCCTGTTGCGAGGGCGCGCGTTGGCGCTTTTGGGCGCCACCGGACCGGCGTGTGCCGCATTTATCGGCGCGCGGCAGGAACTTGAAGGACAACTTCGCGAATCGCCGCAACATGCGGGTGTGCATGCCAACCTCGCGATCGCGCATGCGGGGTTGGGGAAAAAGGACGATGCCTTGGCGTCCGCTCGCCACGCCACCGATCTGTTGCCGATTGCGAAGGACATGCTGGATGGCACGTTCTATCTCGCGTCCCTGGCGAAGATTGAAGCGCAGGTCGGCGAGCACCCATTGGCTTTGAATCACATCGAGCAATTGCTGGCCGCATCGGCAGGCCACGAGGTGTCCGTCGCATCGTTGCGCAGCGAACCGGCCTGGGATCCGCTGCGCAATGATCCACGCTTCCTCAAGCTGCTCGCCGGCGCCGATGCCGAGACCCCGACCATCGCTCCGACAAAGCGCAAATCGCGCTACTTCCTCGCCGAGATGGAACGCCGCAATGTCATTCGCGTGGCCGGGTTGTATCTGGTGTGCGGGTGCTTGATCGTGCAGGTGGCGGCGTCGGTATTGCCGATGTTCGCCGCGCCGGCGTGGGCGCTGAAAGCACTGGTGGCGTCGCTCGCGATCGGCCTGGTGCCGGCGCTGGTGTTGTCGTGGGTCTTCGAGCTCACCCCGGATGGCCTCAAGCTCGACTCCGAAGTCGATCGGTCCGATTCCGTATCACGGCAAACCGCGCAACGCCTGAATCGCACCCTGGTTGTCGTGATGCTGCTTGCCCTCGCGTATGTCGGCTTCGACAAGTTCATGCTCGCGCCTCGGCGCGAGGCGGCGCAACCAGCGAGCGTGACCACGCCGGATGCGCAAGTCGCCGTCGCCACCGAAAACAGTTTGAGCGCCCAGACCGTCATCCCGACAAAATCCATCGCCGTGCTGCCGCTGGCCAACGCCAGTGGCGACCAAGACCAACAGTTTTTTTCCGATGGCTTGTCGGAAGACCTGATCACGACGCTGTCGCAGTTCGATGGCCTCAAGGTGATCGGTCGCCATTCCGCGTTCCTATTCCGCGACAGCAAGGACGACGCCAAGACCATCGGCGCGAAACTCGGCGTGGCGCATCTGCTCGAAGGCAGCGTGCGTCGCGCCGGCGACACCGTGCGAATCACCGCGCACCTGATCCAGACCGTCGATGGCAGCACGGTTTGGTCGCAACGCTACGACCGGCCCTATCAGGACTTGTTTGCGCTGCAGGACGAGATCACTCAGGCCGTCGCCGACGCGCTCAAGACCCATTTGCTGACCGAGGCGGGAGCCGTGGCGCAAAGTGACCGCCCGCCCAGCGGCAGCCTCGATGCGTACAGCGCCTGGCTGCAGGGCAGCTTTCATGCCGCGCGGGGCACCGAGGACCACCTGCGCAAGGCCATCGACGCCTATTCCAATGCGACTCGTATCGATCCCGGTTATGCGCAAGCCTGGGCCGCACTGT
>JBKJTK010000264.1:0-9296 GCA_046590875.1 Chiayiivirga sp. | reverse complement strand
ATCAACCACGACCGCCAGTGCCAGTCTCAGGCGGCCAGTGGCTCAAGACTCAGCTCGTGGATCACCTGCGTGGCGTCATCGGGATCGGATCGGCGCGAGAACCCGAGGAAGCGCGCGAGGTCGGACATCGCGCTGTTTTCTGCGGAGTCGAGCGAGTACATCACCTGAATCCCGCGCGAGGTCGCGACCTCGATCAAGTGCTGCATCAACCTCACGCCCAGGCCCCGACCCTGCCACTCGTCGCTGACCACAACCGCGCATTCGCAACGGCTCCCCTGCGGATCGGTGCCATAGCGACTGACGCCCACGATGCGCTTCTGTGCGTCGATCGTCGCCACCGCCACAAACGCCAGGTCGTGAATGAAGTCGATATCGGTCAGTCGCGCGATCATCGCGTCACTGGGCCAGCCTATCTGACCGAGAAAGCGCAGCCGGCGACTTTCCGGCGACAGGCCCTCGATGAAGGCGCGCTCGGCGTCCCCGTCTTGCCGGGTGATCTGACGGATCAGCACGTGGCTCCCGTCGCGTAGCGTTTCCGACCAGCGCGGTGAAACAGCGCCGATCGATGCAACCTTGTCCGACGTGTTCATGGCCTGCTCCGGAGTCACCAGGCTGCAGCGTATTGATGGCCGGGGGGCGCCGCATTGATGCATATCAACTGCCAGGCGAGCGAGGGCGCGTGAGCTGCGCCATTCGCGAACCGATCCGGGATGCTCGGCAACGCAAGCCGCACCGCATGCAGCCGCCGCCGCCGCGCGAGCTGCCGAAAGCACACGTCGCCACCCGTCAGTCGCCAGCCGCGGTTGCTATCTGCCGCCGCCGCTGGCCCAGATCGAAACGATCAGCCAGGCGCCGGCCAGCGTCGCACCGACGAAGCCCATGAGGCCAAACAGCGGCAGATCCAGCAACATCGGCCCACCTTTCACCGTCATGGTGATCGACGAACCGATGACGAGAGCCGCGAGCACCACGCCGACCGTCAGCCGGTTGGCGGAGTGATCGATCTGGCGACTGAACGATTCCAGGTGATTGACCTCGATGTGCACTTTCATCTTGCCGCCGCGGGCCGAGCGCAGCAGTCGTCGAAGTATCCGGGGAATCTCCGATACGACGCCCGCGGTTTCCAGCAGTGCTCGGCGACCTTCGCCCATGATCGAGTGAGGCGAGAAGCGCGCTCGCATCGCTCGCCTGAGAAATGGTGCGGCTTGACGCGCCATATCGAAGTCCGGATCGAGCGAACGCCCCATGCCTTCCAGGGTAATGCACACCTTGATGAGCAGGGCCAGGTCCGCCGGCAGCGCAAGGCGATGCGTGCGTAGTATCGTTGTCACCTCGATCAGCATTCCGGCCAGATCAAGTTCTCCAAGCGGGACGCCGTGGTATCTGTCGATGAACGCGTCGACTTCTTGCAGCAGGATGTCTTCGTCGACGTCGGCGCCCTCGGTCCAGTCAAGTAGCAGCTCCGACACGCGTCGCGCGTCGCGCTGCACCAGCCCGTAGAGCAATTCGATTACTTGTTGCCTGCGCGCGTGCGAGAGTCGGCCGACCATGCCGTAGTCGATCAAGCCAATACGCCCCCCGCTCAGTGCAAACACGTTGCCCGGGTGCGGATCCGCGTGGAAGAAGCCATCCTCGAGCATCATCTTGAAGATCGCCTGGGCACCGCGCTGCGCCAGCAGGCCGCGATCGATGCCGGCGGCGTCGAGTTGGGCGAGGTCGGTGACGGTAATGCCGTCGATGAACTGCTGCACGTTAAGGCGCTCGCCGGTGTATTCCCAGTAGACGCGCGGCACGATGATGTGATCGGAGCCGGCGAAGCTGGCGGCGATCCGCTCGGCATGGCGGCATTCCGCTGCGAAGTCGAGTTCGAGCGACAAGGCGGCGCAGAACTGCTGCACCAGCGCCACGGGACGGAACTGGCGCAGTTCGGGAATGTGGGCGTCGATCGCCCTTGCGGCGCGGCGCAACAGGCGCAGGTCGGCGTCCACCACGGGACGCAGCCCGGGTCGCCGTATTTTCACGACGACCTCGGTGCCATCCGCGAGCCGCGCCCGGTGCACCTGCGCGATGGAGGCGGCGGCAAGAGGGACGCGGTCGAACGTCAGAAACACGGCTTCCGGCTCGGCCCCGAGGTCCTCGACGATCTGGGCATGGATCGTGCTGTAGTCGACAGCCGGGACACGATTCTGCAGCTTGCTCAACTCAGCAATCCATTCTGGCCCCAGCAGATCCACGCGCGTGGATAACACCTGTCCGAGCTTGACGAAAGTCGCGCCCATTTCTTCCAGGGCGCAGCGCAGCCGCACGGGTGCCGGCATCGCGACCAAGGCTTCGAGTTGACCGAGCGGCAGAATCTTGCCCAGCCTGGCGAGGGATCCGTCCAGCCCCATCCTGCGCACGAGATCCCCGGCGCCATAACGGACGAGGATTGAAGCGAGATCGTAGATTCGCGACAGATCCCGCGCCGCGATCACTCCGTTCCACATGATCGTACTCTCCGATGGGTGGCGAGCCCCCATTTTCGCCAGCGGAATGCTTCATTGTCGCTGCGCTCGGCCGTTGCGTGCTGAAAGCTTCGGGTGCAGTCCGTCCTGGGTCAGACAGGAGGAGGCGACACCTCTCCGGCTTGCTTCGGAATGTGCCGAGGATTCTCCCGCTTCGTGTTGACGCACATCAAAGCAAGCCGCGTTGGCGCGCTGGCTAAGACCAGCTCGCCTTCGGGGTTGCCGACTGACTCCTAGCGCACCGGCATCGACCCCGGTTTGACCTGCGTCAAGTCGCTTCCGGTCCCGTTCCGAACAAGGTAATTTTCTCGAGCCCGTCACGTGGCAGAGCGGGGGTGATCCTGGAATCGTTGACCAATCCTACGCAACGCAGACTGACCGGCAGTATGCCCAGCAGTATTCGCGCCGCTCGCGTCTGTTCGGCACTTCTGGCGTTCTGGAGCACCTCGGTGGGCGTGGCAAGAATGCCGCGAACCAGCTGTTGATGCGCAATCTTCGTCGCGGCCCAGAACAGGAAGTCGGAGCGCAACGCGGTGTCGAAAATCGGCGGGGTCTCCGACGGAGTCTGGAGGGCAGCCTCGGGCCGGGGCGCATAGATCGCCGGCACCAGCAGGATGAGGGCCGAGGTGCGATCCGGATGGCGCAGGGCGAACTGCGCCGAAGACGGCGCGCCAGCAAATGCTCCGATGACGGCGACCGGGTCGATGCCCAAGGCGTCGAGAAGGCAGGCATGCGCATCCGCCTCCGCGGACGCATCGGCGGGCAACGGCGTGAGCAGGTATCCGAACCGGGACATCGCGACCACGCGGTATCCTCTCGTCGCCAAGTTCGTGCCGAGCGCAAGGCCCTGGTCAAACCCGCCCCCTGCGCCGTGCACGACGAGAACCGCTGGCCCACAATCACCGGCGATGGCGTACTCGACCCGCCCACATGGCGTATCGACGGACTGGCTACCCGTGTTCACGCGCGCAAGCGATTTCCGGATGTCGAGCCGACCAGGTTGCAAGCGTGTCGCCAGAAAAGGCCGCGGCGCGGCGCAACTCCTGATAAAAGCCGACAAGCGCGTTGATGACAACGACCGCAAGAATCACCACTGCATCCTTGAAACTTCCGATGGATGCGGAAAGAAGCGCGGCATCGATCAGGATCAGGATGCTCTTGAACTGTCCCAGCGGAACCAGCCACGGCGATCGTGGTGCAGCTTGAGGCAACTTATTTAGGCCTTGAGCGCCAGCCGTTCCAGGGCCTGAGCTCTGTTCCGAGCTTCATTGCGGCTCTACCGGCGAAACTGCGAACGCGACCGGGATGCGACTCAGCCGCCCAAGCACCTGGCGTTCGTGTCGACTTTCCCAACGCGCGAAAAGCAGCAACTCAGCCGGTCGCCACAACACCACCCAGCTCAGAATCAGCAGGCCCTCGGCGACGACTTGCCCGACCGGCGTGGTGACCCAATCGCCGAGCAGGGTGCGTATGGCGAGGCAGGCGATCATGACAGCAGCGCCGATCACGAGCGCAATCCTGCCGGCTCGCATCCTCCGTCGATGACGACGGTCGGCTTGGGCGCGCGCGAGACTGTAGTGTGCGTGAATCGCTTGGGCCGCATCGGCAATGTGCGGGCGCACATCTTCGGGCGCATGGATCATCAACTGAAGCGCGGCATCCGGCGGAAACTCACCGGCACATTCGATGATGTAGCTATCCGCATAACGATCGAGTCCGCGCTCGTGGAATGGTGATGGGTCGAGCGAGTCGAACAGTTGCGCAAGCGTGCGGATGCGGACGTCAATTGTTGCCATCGAGATGCGCCTACGCTATCAGGTCAATACATTGTCGCTGGTGAACTCGACGCTAGCCCGGCTACTTTACGAGCGTCACCGGAATATCCACTAGATGAACGACTTTGACTGCGATTGATCCCATGAACAAGTTTCCGCTGGTGCCCATGCCTCGCGTGCCCATGACAATCTGATGGCATGCCATATCCGTGGAGGACTTCGCGATCACAGCGGCTGGCTCGCCCGGCAATACTTGGCTCAAGTAAGTAATTCCGGCGACATCGAGCCGATCCCGGGCGGCGCGCAGGCGCAAGTCCCCGTCCTCTTGGTAGGCCTTGGCAAGGACTTCGGCGGAGAGTTGGTCCCAGGCACCGCCTGTGGGGTATGGAGACTGCACATTCAGCAGAATGACCAAGCGCTTTGCCCCATCGCTAACTTCACGGATGACATGCTCGACGGCGCGCTCGGAGCTTTCCGAACCATCCACAGCTACCAATGTGCGCCACGCCGATTCTGTTGCCGAGTCGGGCAGAGTTAGCCCCGCACCCACCGCGTCACTGGTCGAGCTCCCATGCGTCCGATAGGACTCGGTCACCAGCGTCACCGGGAGAGCCGACAACTGAATGACTCGTGTTGCGACCGAACCCATGACGAAGCTTCGCAACGCGCTAGTCCCGCGCGTGCCCATCACAATCTGGTCACAGTGCCGTTCGGTCGCGTAGTGGTCGATGCCGCTGGCGATGTCGCCGATGGCCACATGCGTCTCGTAGCGAAGGTTGGCAAGATCAAGCACCGGTTGAACCTGCTGAATGGTCTCGATTCCCTCTCCGCGGACGTACTCATCGATCATTTGTTGCGAAACGATGCTGTTCAGCCGCGCGTCCGCACGAGGCCGGCTTTGCACGCTCAGAACATGCAACTGGATGGGCTCGCCATCGAACATGCGTTGGGCGACGTAGGCCGCGGCGCAGCGTGAACTCTGTGAGCGATCGACGGGAAGGAGAATTCGCATCTGGAGTCCTGTAGGTAGCACGCGGTGCGACTGTCGGTTCCCGCTATCAGCATAGACATGCCGTTCGGGGTCAGCTGCCGCGGGCCGGGTCGCGGCACAATGGGAGGCGAGTAGAGTGATGATTCACGCATTCGGTGGAATTCTGGACTGAAAGTACACCTCCTTGCGACGCATCTATTGATCAAGGTCAAGGCCGCTCGAGACCCCGGCGTCTCCCATACCCGTCGACCTCTTGCAGCAGGATGTCTTCGTCGACGTCGGCGTCCTCGGTCCAGTCAAGTAGCAGCTCCGACACGCGTCGCGCGTCGCGCTGCACCAGCCCGTAGAGCAATTCGATTATTTGTTGCCTGCGCGCGTGCGAGACGCCATAGCGGACGAGGATGGAAGCGAGGTTGTAGATTCACGACAGGTCCCGCGCCGCGATCACTCCGTTCCACATGATCGTACTCTCCGATTCGTGGCGAGCCTCCATTTTCGCCAGCGGAATGCTTCATTGTCGCTGCGCTCGGCCGTTGCGTGCTGAAAGCTTCGGGTGCAGTCCGTCCCGGGTCAGACAGGAGGAGGCGATACCTCTCCGGCTTGCTTCGGAATGTGCAGAAGATTCTCCCGCGTCGTGTTGACGCACATCAAAGCAAGCCGCGTTGGCGCGCGCTGGCTAAGACCGGCTCGCCTTCGGGGTTGCCGACTGACTCCTAGCGCACCGGCATCGACCCCGGTTTGACCTGCGTCAAGTCGCTTCCGGCCCCGTTCCGGACAATAGGGAGGGTACTGCTCGAGAGGTTGGCAAATGGCAACACAGGAATCCCTGGGTACCTACAACGACAAGATCGTTCGCCAGTTCACGGCGATGACCGTGGTCTGGGGCGTCGTCGGCATGCTGGTCGGTGTGCTCATCGCCGCCCAGCTGTATTGGCCGGAACTCAACTTCGACGTCGCGTGGCTCAGCTACGGCCGGCTACGGCCCCTGCACACCAACGCGGTGATCTTCGCGTTTGGCGGATCGGCCCTGATCGCGACCAGCTACCACGTCGTGCAGCGAACCTGCCATGTGCGGCTGTTCTCCGACCGGCTCGCCGCATTCACGTTCTGGGGCTGGCAGACGGTCATCGTAGCCGCGGCGATCACACTGCCGCTGGGCCTCACCCAGGGCAAGGAATACGCCGAGCTGGAATGGCCGATCGACCTGCTGATTGCCGTGGTGTGGGTCGCCTACGGCGTGGTGTTCTTCGGCACGATCGTCAAGCGCCGGGTCAAGCACATTTATGTCGCCAACTGGTTCTACGGCAGCTTCGTCATCGCCATCGCCTTGCTGCACATCGTCAACAACCTGGCGTTGCCGGTGACACTCGGCAAGTCGTACTCGGTCTACACCGGCGCGGTCGATGCGATGGTGCAGTGGTGGTACGGCCACAACGCCGTCGGTTTTCTTCTCACCGCCGGCTTCCTCGGGATGATGTATTACTTCGTGCCCAAGCAGGCCGGACGTCCGGTCTTTTCGTACCGGTTGTCGATCGTGCATTTCTGGTCGCTGATCGCGGTCTACATGTGGGCCGGTCCGCACCATCTGATGTACACCGCGTTGCCGGACTGGGCGCAGTCGGTGGGCATGGTGTTCTCGCTGATCCTGCTGGCTCCGAGCTGGGGCGGCGCCATCAACGGCATGATGACCCTGTCCGGCGCGTGGCATAAGTTGCGCACCGACCCGATCCTCAAGTTCCTGATCGTCGCCATCTCGTTCTACATGATGAGCACGTTCGAGGGACCGATGATGTCGATCAAGACCGTCAATTCGCTTTCGCACTACACCGACTGGAACATTGGCCACGTGCATGCGGGCGCGTTGGGGTGGGTGGCGATGATCACGTTCGGCTCGATCTACTCCATGCTTCCCGGTCTGCTTGGGCAGGCTCGCATGTACTCCGTCCGCGCGATCGACCTGCACTTCTGGGTGCACACCATCGGCGTGGTGGTCTATATCTCATCGATGTGGATTGCGGGCGTGATGCAAGGCCTGATGTGGCGCGCCACCAACACCGACGGCACGCTGACCTACACCTTCGTGGAGTCGCTCAACGCCACGTATCCCTATTATCTGGTCCGCCTCGGCGGCGGGGTGTTAGCGCTCGCCGGCATGTTGATCATGGCCTGGAATGTCGCGCGCACCTGGCAACAGGCGCCCACCGCCAATCCCGTGCCCGTGCTGCCGCCCGACGCGGCGTCTGCGATCGCCTGAGGACTGCCAGTGAGCCATTCCCACGAGAAAGTTGAAACCAACGTCGGCCTGATGGCGGTGCTGATTGCGCTGGTCCTCACCTTCGGCGGCCTCGCGGAGATCGTTCCGCTGATGTATCAGGCGGAAACGATTACCCCATTGCCGGGCGTGACGCCCTATCCCGCGCTGGAGCTCGCTGGCCGCGATGTCTACGTGCGCGAAGGTTGCTACAACTGCCACTCCCAGATGGTGCGCACGCTGCGATTCGAGACCGAACGCTACGGGCACTACTCGCTCGCGGGCGAGTCCGTGTACGACCGACCGTTCCAATGGGGCAGCAAGCGCACGGGACCGGATCTGGCGCGGGTCGGCGGCCGCTACTCGGACGATTGGCATCGCGTGCACCTCGAACACCCGCGCGACGTCGTGCCCGAATCCAACATGCCGGGTTTCCCGTGGTTGGCCGACGCGCAAGTCGATGGCGCACTCGTCACCCGCAAGCTGACCGCATTGAAACGCCTCGGCGATCCTTACACCGACGCCGACATCCGTGGTGCCCGCGACGCCGTCAGCGGCAAGACCGAGCTCGATGCCGTGGTCGCCTACCTTCAGGGCCTCGGCAAACACGCGCCAAAAGGAGGCTGAAATGATCTCGGGCATCGTCACCTCGATTCTCCTGGTTGCATTCGTGGGCGGCTGGATCTGGGTGTGGAGCCCGGACCGCAAGCGTGAATTTGACGCGGCCGCGAGACTGCCCCTGGACGAGCCCGTCGACGCGGAAAACGAGGAACTCCGATGAGTTCCTTTTGGTCCTGGTACGTCGTTGCGCTGGTGGTGCTGAACATCGGTGGCTGCGTTTGGTTGCTGTGGTGGACCGGAAAGCGCAAGCCCGGTGACTCGGCTCCGTCCGACACCAGCCACGTCTGGGACGGCGATCTCACCGAATACAACAAGCCGATGCCGCGCTGGTGGATCAACCTGTTCTACCTGACCGTCGTCTTCGGTATTGGCTATCTCGTCTACTACCCGGGCCTCGGCGCGTTCGCCGGCACGTCCAAGTGGACCTCAGCCACCGAGCACGCGCTCGACAAGGCCAGCGAGGATCGCAAGCTCGCAGCCACGTTCAGCCCTTACGCCGGCCAGCCCATCGATGCACTGGCCCGGGACCCAACCGCGTTGAAGCTTGGACGCGCGATCTTCAGCAACAGCTGCGCCACGTGTCATGGATCGTCGGCGCTGGGCGCCATCGGTTACCCGAACCTCAGCGACGACATCTGGCATTGGAGCGGATCACCCGATCGCGTACTGCAGACCGTGCTGGACGGCCGCGAGGGCGTGATGCCCGGATGGGGCCCGGCGTTGACCGCGATGGGCGGCAAGAATGCCGTGGTTTACGTGGTCGTCTACACGCGCACCTTGGCGGCGTCCAACAAGGCACCGCACGACACGTTCATGGCGGCTCGCGGCAAGACCCTGTACGACGGCATCTGCGTGGCCTGCCATGGCCCGGCGGGCAAGGGCGATCCTGAACTGGGCGCACCCGATCTCACCGACGACGACTGGCTGTACGGCAACAGCAATGAGAGCTTGTACAAGACGGTGTCCGAAGGGCGGCACGGCGTCATGCCCGCGCACCGCGTGCTGTTGGGCGACACCCGCGCGCGCCTCGTGGCGGCCTACGTCTGGTCGCTGTCCAATCCGCCGGTCATCACTTCGCCGTGACCGGCATCACCCGCGACAGTCTTGATCCTCACTCGCACCCGATGACGCAGCGGCTGGGCGCGATCCTGTGG
>JBKJTK010000210.1:0-4612 GCA_046590875.1 Chiayiivirga sp. | reverse complement strand
CGGAACCGTGAAGCTCGCAAAGCGTTGATCGCTGATGTGCATCGATTGCGCGCAGTTCGCGTTGCTGAAATTGTCCTCGGTGACGCGGCTGGCCGGCCAGAGCTTCATGGCGACGCTCTGCTCGCCACCGCCACCGGCGGAGTTGCGGCTGGCGTCGCCGCCGCAGGCGCTGGCGCTGCACTCAAACGACTTCTGCGCGCCCGCGTTCTGCAGCGTCTGCTCGTAGCCGCGCAGCGCTTCGAGTGGCGAACGCCCGGCGGGCAAAAGATATATCAGCCGGGTTCGGGCTCCTTCCAAGGTCACGCGAGGCTCGAAATCGAACACCTGGTTGTTGTTCTCGTCGCGCGCTTCCGCATCGGCTACCGGCTTGAGCGGCCCGGAAGGATAGGTGTACTCGTCGTATGCCACCTGCTTGAAGGCGACGATCAGGCTGCCCTCGAAACGTTGCAGCCAGGGAAGGTCGCGCGCACCGGGTTGATCGGCCGTTGGTTCTGTCGCATCGGCCTGCGCGTTGGCACTCAGCGCGCTCAGGCAAAGCAGCCACGCGCACAACAACGATCGGTTCATGGTTTTATCCTGGTGACGTTGGATCGGAGACTAGCTTTCGAAGCCGTTCTTGAACAGCGTGTTCGCATCGCAGCCCGCACTCGCCTTGGCGAAGCGTCCAATCAGCGTGAACCCACCGCCTTCGCGCAATTCACCCGAACTTTCCGATGCCGCAAACCGTGCGCGCAGCGAATAGCGGTCCGAAGACCGGATGGGCTCCGAGCTCGATGACGACAGTCGGTAGCGAGAAGAATTCGCTTCCGCGCTGCGCGTCGGCTCCGCCGCGATTGCCAGGGACGCGAATAGCCACAAACCGAGTGCGAGGTTTGCGCATGCGCTGAGCCGGGCGATTGAAGTCATGGCTCAATGCT
Source organism: Chiayiivirga sp. (assembly GCA_046590875.1). GTDB lineage: Bacteria > Pseudomonadota > Gammaproteobacteria > Xanthomonadales > Xanthomonadaceae > JALCLA01. The sequence continues at coordinate 3,695 of JBKJTK010000210.1, read as the reverse complement.
CCTGGTTGGCTTCGATGCGTACGCGAGGGCGATTGCAATTGTCACGGTGCAGATCAGCACGCGCATGGCTCAACGCTCCCGCCGGGATTCAAGTTTTTCCAGCCGCAGCAACACCGCGTTCAACTCGGCTTGCAACGCTTTCACGCGCAGATCCGATTCGATCTTCTCGCTCTCCAATGCTTCAATGCGAAGGTCGCTCTCGGACTTCAGATCGCGGATCGCCTCCACCGCCAGGGCCTCGAAGCCGATCGTGCTGACTTGCAGATAGCCGTTGTCGTTGGGCGTTACCCAGTTCGGCAGCGTCTGCTGAACTTCTTGTGCGATGAAGCCCATGCGCGGACCGGGCGTGTTCATCGACTTCGCCGGATCGATGTACTCGAACACGTGTCCGCGCAGTGCCAGCAGCGTATCGAGGGGCCGCTCGATGCCGACGATGTTCTTCTTCAGACGCGCATCCGATACGTTGCCGACCGCGCCGTTCTTGACGTTGGTAACGCCGTCGCTGCCGATGGTGAGAGCCTGGAAGAAACCGCCCAAGGCATTACGCTGAGTGATAAGAAAGTTCGCATCGTTGTTGCCGGACCCGCCGGGGCCTGCACCGAACTCGATGCTTTCCCCGGTGTTGCCATTGAGCGAGGGCTTGGGGGTAAGCAGCACTTCGACGAAGCCGCCATCGGGATCGTTGCCAAAAACGCTGAGCTCAAAGCCAGGATTCGCCGGCGTGCCATTGAAGGCGACGCCGCCGCTTGCGCGCGCCAGGTACTGGTTGGATCCAGAGGAGACGAAATCGAGGTCTTGGCTGTCTGCCCAGACGTAGGTTCCGACATGAGGGGCCTGGACGATGGCTCTGCGGCCGGCGGCATAGCCGTAATCGCCACCCGCCGTATTCAAATAGCCACCGGGAATGGTTGAGTAGTCGCCGAAAGCGCGGTTGCTGGATCCTCCGCTCACCGTTGCGGCGTTGATTTGTCCGCCACCTGCCTGGAACGGGTTGCCGGTTAGATTGTTGAAACCCCCTGCGATCGTGCCATAGCTCTCATAAGCCAAATTCGGCAGGGGATCGACACCCTCGGAGCCGCCGCCGGAGATGGTCGCCCCGATCGCTCCGATGGACACGCCGTTTGTCACGTGGCCGGCGATGATGTTGACGACGCCGCTCGCACCGGTCGGCTCGATGCGTAGCGCATTCCTACCCTTCACCTTGAGTTGCAGCGCCTGATTCGAGGAGAAATCGCCAATGCCTAGATAGCTGCCTGCGGGGATGCCGGTGTTTCCGTCCAGTGCCCACGCGCCGGGACAAGTGCTGTTGACCTTGCCGAGCGGCTGCGGATCGCCCAGCGTCTCGAACCTTGTACCCGAGCCAGTCTTGCGCACCTCAACTTCGACCCACGTGGTGCCGTCGGCATCTTCGGGCAGATCGAGTTCCACGCTGAAGCGACCGTCAACGAGCTTCACCGCCGGCAGCTCCGTCGCATCGGCGAGCGCCTTGCTCGCGCCCGGTTGGCCGAATGTGCGCACGCGCAGGTCGTAGGCGCCACTGGCGGGCGTATCTCCGTCCATGAGATCGCCGTGATAGGTGAAGTTCGCCGCCTGCGCGCTCAGTGGCAGCGTCAGGGCAGTGGTAAGGGCAAGGACCAGCGGACGCAAGGACATGTCGAACCCCTCGGTCGGAATGACCGGTGTGATGGGGAAACGACACCTTGTGGCGAACCCTGACATCGGGAAGCCGCAGCACCTCAGATCACGACGCCACCACGCCAGCCCTGCTGTCTTTGATCCCACCTCGGCATGGAGGAGCGTGGCTGTGCGACCCCGGCCATATACGAAGGGCGGCGGCAGCCGTAGGGGCGAGGGGTGGGTTACGGAGCAGTGGGGACAACGCTCTCTTGATGCGCGCGGACCCACGGATGATCGGCACCGATCGCGGTGCTCAAGTCGCGTAGCGCGGCCTCCGGTGGCGGCGTGGCGTCGATGCGGGCACGCCACAAGGTCAGCAGGCTGCGATCCAGGCCGTTGCCGTCGATGGCATTGCCGGCGGTGTCGAGTGCGGCGCGCGCGATGCTTCGGGCGAAATCCGACTGGCCCTTTGGATCGAATGATTCGGCCAGCACCAACAGCGTGCGTACGGCATTGCGACGTGGCAGCGCGCCCGCCGCGGCGCCCGCGGGAACGACAGTCAGGACATCGGCCAGTGTCGCTTCGCTGGGCGAGAGTCGCAGCGCCAGCACGCTGGCAAAGGTGTTGCCCGAGGCAAGGAGCGGTGGTTGCGCGGCCAGCGCGGGGCGAATCGCGTCCAGCTCGCGTTGCGCGAGCGCCAACTCGCCGGCGAGCATGCGCGTGTCGACGCCACTTAGCCGAATGCGCAGGCAATCGAGACTGTCGTGCCCGACGTTGTCGCACATGCCGCGCACCGCGCGGTCGAGCGTCGCGAGCGCGTCGTCGGGTTTCGCCAGCAATGCGAACAGCTTGGCCTGTGTGGCGTCACGCGCGGCGCGCGCCGGCGCTGACTCAGTCACTTCGTTGTCGCCATTGATCGCGTCGATCGCGGCTTGCGCTGCGAGCAGATCGCCGCGCAAAAACAGCGCGTTCGCGCGCTGGGTCGCGACGGTGCGCGTGGAAAAATTCGCGCCGACACCGGCGCGCTTCCAGACCGCATCTGCCTGGTCGGCAAGCGCGACCGCTGCGTCGAGGTCGCCGACCATCAGCATCGCGGTGGCGCCGGTGCCAATTAGCGCGCCGCGTTCCAGCGCGGTGCCGTCGGTCGCGGAGAATGCGCGCACGGCGGACTCGCGCGACGCCGTCGCCGCGGCGTCGAGTTCGCCGCGCGCCCGCAGCAGTTGGCCGCGCAACATCAGCAGGCGCGCCTCCAGCATGCCACCGTGCTGCTGTTCGGGCGTCATGGAGCGCGTCGCGCGTTCGATTGCGGCATCGGCCACCTCGAGTTGGCCGACACGGATCGACGCAAGGGCACGATTTGCCGCCGCGAGCGCCTGTTCGCGACCCGGCCCGTTGCCCAGCGCCGGTTCGAGTTGGTCGAGCAGTTCCAATGCGCGAGGATAGTCGCCGCGCTGCACCATCAAATCGGTCAGCGCCAATTGCAGTGCTGCCTGCATCTTGGCATCGCCAAACTCGCCCAGCAGCCGAGGATTGGCCGCGAGTGCCATCAATGCCTCGGGCGTGACCGGTTGCCCGCTCTCGGTCGCGCGATTGAGCACGGCGACGAAATGCTCGCGCAGAATTTCCTGACGCCGGGCTTCATCCAGCGCGGCGTCACGCTCGCGCTGCGCTTCTGCGGCCAGCGCAGTCGAACGTACCGACTCGCGTTCGGCGCGCTGCATCTGGGTGAGGCTGAATATCGTGATCGTAATCAAAGCGAGCGTCAGCAGGCTTACCGCGACGACGCCAATGCGGTGACGCTGCACGAACTTGGATGCGCGATAGCCAAACGAGTCCGGTCGAGCCTCGATCGGAAGGCCCGCAAGATGCCGTTCGATATCGCGTTTGAGCGCCTCCGCGGAGGCGTAGCGGCGCGCCGGGTCGACCTGAAGGCAGGTCAGTACGATGGTGTCGAGATCACCGCGCAGCGAAGCGGCGCGGCGCGCGTCGCCGGTCTCGCGCGCCAGCAAGCGCGAGGGCGCTTCGGCACTGGTGGAATCATCCAGCGTCGCCACGCCGAGCGCGCCGCTGCGTTTGAA